>JAKSUP010000017.1 GCA_024408905.1 bacterium | reverse complement strand
GGAGAATAAACATGGCAAAAACAATTGGTATAGACTTAGGTACTACGAACTCCGTAGTTGCAGTTATGGAAGGTGGTAAACCAACCGTTATCGCTAACGCAGAAGGTTCAAGAACAACCCCTTCAATAGTCGGTTTTTCAAAAACTGGTGAAAGATTAGTTGGTCAATTAGCAAAAAGACAAGCAATCTTGAACCCTGATAAAACAATCGCTTCAATAAAAAGACACATGGGTGAAGATTATAAAAAGAATATTGACGGAAAAGATTATACTCCACAAGAAATCTCTGCAATGATTTTGAGAAAACTTGCTGATGATGCTTCAAGTTATCTTGGTGAAAAAGTTACTTCAGCAGTTATCACAGTTCCTGCATATTTTAACGACGCTCAAAGACAAGCAACAAAAGACGCAGGTAAAATTGCAGGTCTTGATGTCCTTCGTATCGTAAACGAACCTACAGCAGCAGCTTTGGCTTACGGTTTGGAAAAAGATAAATCAGAAAAAGTTTTGGTATTTGACTTAGGTGGTGGTACGTTTGATGTTTCAATTCTTGAAATCGGCGACGGTGTTCACGAAGTTCTTTCTACATCAGGCGACACTCACTTAGGTGGTGATGACTTCGATAAAAAAATCATTGACTGGATTTGCGAAGAATTCAAAAAACAAGAAGGTATGGACTTAACTAACGATAAACAAGCTATGCAACGTATTAAAGAAGCAGCAGAAAAAGCAAAATGCGAACTTTCTTCAGTTGTAGAAACTTCTATCAACTTGCCATACATTACAGCTGATGCAAACGGCCCTAAACACTTGGAGCTTACTCTTTCAAGAGCTAAATTTGAAGATCTTTCAAGAGATTTGTTAGACAGATGTAAAAAACCGGTTGAACAAGCTTTGTCAGACGCAGGTTTAGGCAAAAATGACGTTAACGAAGTAGTTTTGGTAGGTGGTTCAACTCGTATTCCTGCTGTTCAACAATTAGTAAAAGATTACACAGGAAAAGAACCTAACCAATCAGTTAACCCTGATGAAGTTGTTGCAGTTGGTGCAGCTGTTCAAGCAGGTGTTTTGGCCGGTGAAGTTAAAGATATCGTTCTGCTTGACGTAACTCCTTTAACTTTGGGTATTGAAACTATGGGTGGTGTTATGACTCCTTTGGTTCCTCGTAACACAACAATCCCTGTTTCTAAATCTCAAATTTTCTCAACAGCAGAAAATAACCAAACAGCAGTTGATATCAATATTTTGCAAGGTGAAAGACCAATGGCAGGCGATAACAAGTCATTAGGTATGTTCAGACTTGAAGGTATCGCTCCTGCTATGCGTGGTGTTCCTCAAATCGAAGTAACTTTTGATATTGACGCAAACGGTATTGTTAATGTTTCTGCTAAAGATAAAGCTACAAACAAAGAACAAAAAATTACAATCACAAATTCTTCTAATTTGTCTGAACAAGATATCGATAAAATGGTCAAAGAAGCAGAAGCTAACGCATCAGAAGATAAGAAGAAAAAAGAAGAAGCAGAAATCAAAAATAATGCAAACTCTTTGGTTGCTTCAGCAGAAAGATTACCTAAAGATTTTGAAGGTAAAATTGCCGAAGACGATTTGAAGAAATTGAACGAACAAAAAGAAACTTTGCAAAAAGCTATTGAAGAAAACAAACCTGCTGATGAATTGAAAAAATTGTCAGAAGAGCTTCAACAAACAATGTTCGCAATTTCTCAAAAAGCTTATGAAGCTGTTCAAAAAGAAGGCGAAACAGTAAATTCTGATAGTGCTAATGCTCAAGACACAACATCTGACAAAAAAGATGATGATGTAATTGATGCAGAATACACAAAGGAATAGGGGTAAAGGGGTAAGTAGAGATATAAAACCTTACACCTCAACAAAACCAGTAAAATGTAAAAGAGGCGAAAGATGAAATCTTTCGCCTCTTATATTTTTATGCAACTTTGTCTTTCTGTTGATTTTCCATATATTGACAATACAATTGTCTGTATTCTTCATTTTGTTTTTCAGCTTTTTTAACTTTAAAGAGTTTTACTGCCATTACACCAACTAAAACACAAGTAACAGCAAGCTCAGCAAGTCTTATAGGTAATGCATTGTTAGAAAATATTTCTTCAGGAGCGCCTGTGTATATTTTTCTTAATAAATTTATATCCAAATTTTTTTCAGCACGTAAGCCATCGATAACTTGATACAACGCAACTCCTCCAAATGCGAATGCTCCATTACGTTTCTTTTTAATTTTTTTGTTTCTGTAATTCATAATTTCATCATAAGATAGAATTCCGTCACGTTCGTCATTATCTATTTTTATAAATTCTTTAAAAATGGAACGACCTTGTTCTTTGGCTTCTTCTTGTGTCATACCAACATAGAATTTCCCATCTGTTGTTTTAATATCACTCAATACAGCATCTGTTTTTATCGACATAATAAATCCCCTTATATAATTATTTTCCCCTGTATTTATGTAAAGTAATTTTTCACGTTAAAATTGCGTTTTATGTTAAGTTGTGTAAACCAGCTTTATTTTTAAAGGTAATCCTCACTTGAAAAAGGGTGAAATATGGGTTATACTGACTAATACTGAACATTGAAAGTAATATTCAACCACAGAATTACGTGGGGATGTAATGGTTTTGACGCCTGCACGGCGAGTGCAATGGGCAAGCCGAGTAAGTGCAAAGCACTTGCGAGGTGGAGTCGAGAAAAACGGTGTCGTGTTGCGTCAGCAATACGAGCAGGTTTTTCGAGCGGGGCCGTCTTCTCCACTACCACAGATTTCGTGGGGATGTAATGGTTTTGACGCCGTGATTGATAGATTCGGATTGCGAGTGCGAGAGCTGTTCTCGCTTATCAACGAGCAAATTAAAATAAACGACAATAAAATTGTTGATTTAAACGCTTATAGAATGGCAAAAGCTGCCTAACCTTTAGATAAGGTTGCGTTCCTTCAGTCCGACCAGCTTGCCGTTTGACTGGATGAAATTATGCAAGACGCAACGTGCAAATGATAGTATGTACGCCAAGTTTACTATCAAGGGTTAGACTTCCATAAAAAGTCTTTGGTTTAAGTTAGGTTTTGTGATTTTCCATACTAAACTGAGATAATAAATCACTACACTCGTAGAGGTCAGCTTGTATCCACGATGGACAGGGGTTCAACTCCCCTCATCTCCACCAAAAAAGAGGACATATTTATATGTCCTCTTTTTTGGTATATGAATGTTTATGGAATTTGATGAACCCACAAGGCTTTGCCTTGTTAGGGTTCAAGCGCGAGTGAGCTGAGGCTGGAGTGCTTTTGGTTTCTACAAAGTTACAAAACCAAAACACGTAATGCCGTTAAACGCGAGCGAGCAAGATACTCCCCTCATCTCCACCATTTTAAACTTTTATATTAAAGTATTTGGAGTTGAACCCAATTTGACTCCGTCAAACGGGGTTCGTGCCTCTCACAAAACGATACTTAATCGTTTTGTTCGGCAGAGTCCTCATCTCCACCATACTTTTCTTTACTTAAAACTAATTACTTGCTTTCTGAACCGTTTTTTCAATCGGAATCATAAAGCCAAATACATTATGATTATCTTCGTAACTCTTTGCGTAAATTTGACCACTATGCGCATCTATTATTTGTTTTGATAAATATAAACCAAGCCCTACACCGATTTTATTGTATTTAGCCGCATGAGAAACATATTTTTTAAACAAATTTTCCATCAATGCCGGATTAATATATGCACTTTCATTTTTCGCATTAAATATTACAGTATTATTTTCTGTCTTAATATTTACTGTAATCTCTGTATCATTGTATGCATAAGATATTGCGTTTCCTAACAAATTCATTATGACTCTTTTTATTTGCATTCTGTCACAACTCACATCAAAAGAATCTCCTTCTTTAATTACATGAATTTTGACATTCTTCTCCTTAAGCATAGATTCCAGTTCATTGCTGGATTCTTCTACTAAAGATAAAAGATTACAATCTTCATAGTTTAGTACATAATCGCCATTTTCATATTTATAAGTGCTTAATAATGTAGAAAGCATCTCATACATAAAATTACATGAATCTTTTGTCAAAAGTAATAATTCTTTTTGCTCATTATTAAGAGGTCCCATTTGTTCGTTTAAGAGTAAATCTAATGCTTTTATTTGAGCTATTGTCGGAGTCTTTAAATCGTGAGTAAGTGTTGCCACATAAGTTTCTCTCTGTTCGATAGAAGTTTTTTCTGCATTTATATCTCTTGCAACACAACAAATTCCAATAATCTCATCTTTATGATTAATAATAGGACACTTTGTTATACTAAACCATTTCTTTTCATTATTTCTTAACGTAATTAGTTTCTCTCTGCAAATACAATGTTTATTTCTAATAATTTCAGCATCTTCCTGCACAATTTCATCTGCGCGGGCCTCTTCATAATTAAATTTATTTGCGTTATCAGAATCTGATAATCCCAAAAAATCTTTTGCCATATTATTTTCATATGTAACATTGCCCTCTAAGTCTTTTAAATACGTCGCAACAGGCATTCCTAAAAGTATAGAGCGAGTAGTCAATTCCTGTTCTTTAAGCTCAAGTTTTAATGTTTCCTCTTCAGTAATATCATTAGCAATAGAAATTATCCCGTAGACACCACTTGTTAAAACAAGTGGCGCACTTGTTACGTCATAAATCTTGTTATTATAATCCATTTTAATAGTTTTTTTAACAATCTTTCCTTGCAAAACTTTTTTGCTCATACTATTTAATGCGGCAGCATCTTTTTTAGGGAACAAGTCAATTTCTTTTTTCCCTTTTATTTCAACCAAAGTTTTACCTAAAGTGTCAAGAAAGACTTTGTTTGCAGATACATATTTGCCATTGAAATCTTTATAGGTTATGAAACTTGAAGAGGAATTACACATAGTACGTATCATTTCTTCTTGATCAGCGTGTTTTTCATTTAAATGTTTTATTAAAATTCTGTTTTCAATATAACTTTGCAAAATATAGCAAAATAATATAGAAAAAATTGCAGTAATCGGATGTAATTTTATTGTGGGATCGAAATAAATCCATATAATCACTCCGGCAATCATTGCTTGAATGATCCATTTGTATTTGGTTAACATTTTTCCATGGTATTCTATAAATTTTTTATAAGTCATATTTTGTAGCCTTTACTGCTGCTTGTACTCTGTCAGTTACTGATAATTTAGTCAAAATATTACATACATGCGCTTTAGCGGTATGCGGACTTACAATAATTCTTTCTGCGATTTCAGTATTTGAAAGTCCTTGAACCAACAAATCCAAAACTTCTTTTTCACGTTCGGTCAAATTAAAATCTTCTTTTTCTTTTGGTGCAGCTTTGAAAAATGTTTTGTGAACAACTTTTGTAATTCTTGGATCTATCCATATAGAACCTTCATTAACAGTACGTATTAAATTATGTAGTTTTTCATTTTGAATATCTTTTAGTGCATAAGCATTGGCTCCGGATGCTAAACTTGACAACACTTCATCATCATTATCATGAGAAGTTAATATTATAATTTTAATATCCGGATATTTTTCATGAATTATTTTTGTCGCTTCTATCCCTGTCATATATGGCAATCCCAAATCCATAAGAATAACATCTGCTCGTTTATTTTCCAACGCCTCAATACATTCTTCAGCGGTTTCAAAATCACCGATTATTTCAACATCATCATAATCCTGAAATGCATGCTTATATGTAATTCTTGTTAATAAGTAATCTTCTACCACATATACTGAAATTTTTTTATCATTTGCCATAACGATTTCTCCTATTTCGTTTAATTATTATATAAACGTAGGTATTTCGGCTATTATCCAGTTGGGTAATAAATTTATTGCGTTAGGCAATTTATCAAAATAGAATAAACAAAAACTTGACCTATTTATAACTTCTTACTTTTCTGCCGTATTTGTCATATTCAGTTATACGTCCGGTTGAATCGGTTTTGTATGAGCCTGTTTTTTGTCCGTATTTATCATAGTTAGTTGTAACATTACCGTTTGTTTTGTATGTTGCGACTTTTGAACCATACTTATTGTATTCGGTTATAGTATTGCCACTGGTTTTGAAACTTCCCTTTTTTTGCCCGTATTTATCATAAGTTGTGTAGCCGGAAGATGTTTTCTTATAAGTATATTCTTTATCCCCACGTTTATTATACTGAGTTATCGTTCCGGATGCATTCGTTTTGTATGAACCTGTTTTAGAACCATATTTGTCAAAAGAATTTGTGTTGCATAGCCCGTAGGTTGCAGTAATAACCAAAACTAATAGTGTTAATAAAAATTTTTTCATTTTCATCACCTCTACTATATATTTTAACGAATAAATCCAAAAAATGTTCATTATAAATATATATTTCACATTTACGCTTCATAATGTATAATATTTGTAAAAGTATTAAACAATCTGGAAGGTTTATAATGGATAAGAGAATAATTACATTAAGTGTCGTTTTAATCTGCACATTTGCAGTTTTAACCCTATTATGGAACGGAATAAAAAATATCAAAATCGACGATTTTCATCCTGCAGGTGTAATCTTTGTCGTTGATTCTTCTGCATCAAACCAAGCAAAGTTGCCTGAACAAAAGAATTTTATAAAATCTGTCTGTAACAGACTCGACCCCGAAGATCAGGTTAAAATTATTCGTGTATCAGAAGATGCATACCTCATTTATGAAGGTACGGCAAATACTCGTGCAATCACAAAATCAATGAACGAATTTACTCAATATGCACCTCAAGATAACGGCACAGCCTACGGTCAAGGTCTTGAAAAAGCCTTTGGGTTTGCAACTGATATGAAGAAAAACAACTTTGTCCCTGCAATAATCGTAATCGGTGATTTAGAAAATGAAGGTGCTACCACAAAACAAGTTAATTGGGATACTCTGCCAAGCCAAGTAAGAAAAGTTAAAAACAGCGCACCTGATTTAGCAATGGTTTTTGTATACGCTCATCCACAAAAACTCGATATGGTTAAATCAAAATTAAACCCTGTTTTGGGCGAACAAAAATTAATCTTGTCACCTGAAGTTAATGCTGAAAAAGTTATTAATAAATTTTTAGATGCTATCGGCAGATAATTTGAACAAAAATAAAATTAATTCGTTATAAAAAATATAGGATATAGGAAGGAATGGTATGGTAGAAACAGATACTTTTAAAGCCGGTATTGAGGAAGAAAGAACTTCTATTATTAAACAAGTCGGCTTTGCAATCAATGATATTAAACACAGAATTAATTTAAACAAAAATGCATCAGTTTTTGTACATATTGCAATGATTGTAAGTTCAATTGTTGTAGCATTCGGGCTTTCTAACTTCCTAACAGGATTAAAAATAGAAGATTCTCAAAACATTATTAATCTGCCAATGAATATAAAACTTCTTGCTATGTTTGCAATATTAGTTTATGGTTTGAGTTTGCTACTTAAACAAGGTGTTTTTAATTTCTACCAAAATAAAACTAAATCTTCAGTTGCAGCAGAAAATGCTCAAAAACTTTTGATAACATCAGGGGCAATCTTCTTTAGTGCTATCTATGTTATAAATCTAATCTACTATTTGAGCGTAAACCCTGCTTTTGCAATTTTAATCTCACTATTCTTTGTCGGAATGAGCGTTATTCTTTCTTGTGCTGCAGGATATTTCAAATTCAACGGACATGCAATGCTTTATGAACTTGATAAAAATGAATACAGAGAAGATTTAGAAAAAGTTGTTCATAAATACAGAGATTGGATTGAAAATTACGTAAATAATATTAGCGAAAACAAAATTAAAAATATCAAAGAAAAATTATTCAACCTTCAATTAAAATCAATCGGTGAAATTATTTTAGGCGTTTTAACAGCTCCGTTTTTGGCCTACGGTGTTTCTAATACTTTAGCAAGCTGTTTCCCTGAAGCTGCAGGCTGGATAAGAATTTCAGGCTTAAGATTTAGTCCTATTTTCTTGGTACTTGCAACTTTGATGATTGTTTTTGCGTTCTTCTCTTTTGTAAATGCTTTTTGGATTACAAGAAAAAAACAAGCATCTGACGTAATCAAAAACGACGGATTTAGCGATATTTATGTACACGGATTAAATATATTCGGTATCCAAGCCATAAGAAAATTGGATGTAGAAAAAAATCGTTCATTAATAATCGGCTGCGCAATTATTGCAATCGAATTTACAATGAACACATCTTATTTCTTGACAGAAATCGGTGGTGATTTGGCAGGTATTCTTTTGAGTATAATTTCGGCAACTGTTCCTACAGCTCTGCTTTTGGCTGAAACTTATATGCTAAGTTCTACCAAGTTTGATACATACGTTTTAGAAGACTTGCTAGCGAAAAGAGATAAGATTTAAGGTCTGAATTTTAATGAAACAAATTATTGTACTTATATCTATACTTGTGGTTTTAACAACAGTCATTGTTGCCGTAAATCCTAAAATGCACAAACAAATGCAGTTTACGGTTACGGATTTTGGACTTAACAATGTCAAAGTTGAAAATAAAAAGCAGAATGTTAATCTCCAAAACTATAACTCAACAAAACAAGCTCAAACAGTTAATGTACAACAAGTTCAGACAACTACAAATGTTCAACCGGTGAGGGTTGAACAAAAACCTATTGCTCAAAAACAAACGGCAAAAGTAACTCCCGTTAATAACACAAAAAATGTTACAACGCATGTTACACCAATTCAGACAAAAACAGTTTCAAAACCGGTTACGACAACTAACAAAAACGTAAAAACAGAACAGCCTGTAAAAGTTACGCAACAAAAAGTAACACCTGTTCAAAAACCTGTTCAAACAACACAAGCTCCAACAACACAAACAGTCGTAAAACCACAACCAAAACCGGTACAAACACAAACTCAAACAGCAGCGCAAAAAGCAGCCCAAGAAACAATTGCTTGGAACACTTGGAGAGCAAATGTACACAATAACATTGTTTCAAGAGTTAATTTACCGATAGTCCCATCCGGAACAGTCTTTAAGTATTCATTCACCGTTACTAAAGACGGAACGATAAGTGGAGTAAAAACATCTTCAACTACTCCACAATACACAGCGTACGCTATTCAATATATTGCTCCCGTTATCAGAAATAGTAATCACGCATCATTTTTGAGATTTCCAACCGGAACAGAAAGACAGAGCGTAACTGTTGAATACAAGTTTGCAACAACAAACGGCGCAGGTACAAGAGCAAGCGCAAATAATTTTAATGATACAGAGGTTATCAGAAGGTAAGGAAAGTATATGAAGAAATTAATCTTATTGGCAATATTGGTATCAATAGGCACATTGTCCGTATATGCAGCAACATATAAGGTTAATTCAAACGGAACTTTGACTTCCCCAAGTGGAACGGTACAAAGCGTTCAAACCAAAACAACACAACCTCAGGTTTATAATACATATACAACCCAAAATTATACACAAAATGTTCAGCAAAACGTCGGACAAGCAGGTATTGTGGAAATAATTATGGACTATTCAGGAAGTATGAGTAATTGGGTTAGCGTTATGGAAAATTCAATGCAAACAATAGTTAAACAACTTCCTCAAAATATAAAATTCGGTTTGCGTGTAGCAGGTTATGGAAGAATTACGGAGTATGTTGACCCTACGGTACAAAAAAACAACGGTGGTAAATACATATTTAAAAAAGGATGTGGTAAAGTTTTGGCAACAGGTGGACGTTGCACATCTTCAGAACAAGTAATTCCAATAGCACCGTTATCGTCAGTAAATACTGCACTTCAAAATATTACAACAGGTGGAACAACCCCGCTTGTTTATGCACTTCAACAAGCTGTAGCATTTGATTTTGCAAAATTTAGCTATAACGAACCTAAAAAGATAATTCTTATAACAGATGGCGGCGAAAACTGTGGGGGAGATCCTTGTGCCTTTGCAAATGTACTTGCCAGAATGAGAAATGACATAACAATTGATGTTGTACTTGTATCAAACGATACAAGGTTTAAATGCTTGGCAGAAAGCACAGGTGGAAATGTATACAGACCGTCAAGCATAAATTATTTACCAAATGTTATTATAAATAGTGCTATGAATATTCCTGCTCCAAGCAACAATATTCAAATTCCACAAATACAACAGCCAATTCAACCACAACAGGTACAACCAAAAACTCAAAACTACGAATATATACCTGACTAACGTAAATAACAGATAAATTTGAACAAATATATTTAAAGAATATGAACAATATTTAGTTTGAATATCTTATGATACTGTTAATTATAGATGCAAGAGGAATTTCACGATTTTTATATGCTCCTCCCATTTGGTCATGAATAATCAATGTGTTAGTTGTCGGATTATAGGCTGTCATTGCAGTTTGATGACCGTACGACTGGCCTGTCATAACAGAATTATTCAAATCAAAATTCTTAATCATATTCTCTATTTCTTCTGTAGTAGTTGGTTTAATACTCTTAAATTGCTTACCATAAATTAATTTCTCCGGATGCATTGCAACGTGATAGTCTTCAGGATGTTGAACTCTTCTGTCCAATTTTATAAGTGGCGAATTATCAACTCTTTCATTTATATTAATATTTTTATAAACAGAACTGGTACTTGATGAATGTGTCAAAAGGATTCCTTGTTCAAGCATATCCAACCCTGTTGATCCCATTTTTGCGTGGGGAGCATTTATTGCACTACCGGAATTAAATGTTACTGAAGTATTATTTTTAAAATTAATCTTTATTCCATCGGGAGTTTCTTCAAACATTTGATAAATTGTTGACCTCCCACTTGGGACTGCCATAGAACTGTTGATTGTTGAAATCACAGAACAAGTTTGTGTATTATTCGGTTGATAAATATTTCCTAACTCTGCAGGATTAAATAAACGATCAAAAGTTTTTTGACTCATCTTTAATAAAACAGGATTACCATTATCATTTACATATAATTCCCCATTTAAGCTGCATACATCCCCATTTGCAACAAAAGACGATATATTAGAAATGTCAGCGTTGTTTGGAATTGTTGTAACAAGCGACTTGCCATCTCTTGCCATTTGTCTGTATGTCGCCTGATTTTCTGAAATGCTATTTTGTTTATATTGTCTTGTCTTTGGCTTTGTAGAGGCTACATGTGATTTTACAGCATTATCAGATTTTCCTAATGAAACATCCGTTGTTTGCTTAGTATTAACCAGCGATTTTTTTGTACTTTCTGATATAATCGGAACTTTAGATTGAGCACCTTGTTGTGGAATATAATATTCTAATTTTCCATCCACATTTTTAATTACAATTCCAGGTGATTTGTCAGATTTAATGCCGACTACTCTCGATTCACCGACATCTACGTATGTTATAAATTCATTACCATTACTATCCTTAACAATTATGCCACCGTCTGAAGCTTTTTTTATACTTACGTTTGCATCTTCTATTTTGACAAAATTATCCCCTAAAGTTTGTATTTCATGTTTAGCGTTACTATTACCCTGTTTTACGCTATTGTTACTTGCTGAAGGATTTCTCTGTACAATTTCGATACTATTGTCTTGTGCGTGTTGTGTTGCTACCGGTCGTTGTTTTGCCGTATTTTCGACTACAGGTTCATATTCTGAAACTCCAAAAGTTCTTTTTATTTTACTGAAAAAACCTTTAGGCGCTTCGCCATAAGCAATTGATATCGTACCGTTAGCATCTGAGTTTAAAATAACACTTCTTCCGGAAGAATCCTTCCCTATAACCTCTGTCATATTTGGTTCCATTTTAATATTTCGAGGTTTTGAACCTATATTGGTAATATATACAATTTTGTTGCCATTATTTTCAACCAGTTTTATAGAAAATTCGTTTGAACTTCCTGCCAAGCAACCTCGTTTTAGATTGTTTTCATTAAAAGCAGTCTTTATATGCGTTGACATACTTGCTGTATTTGCAGCAATATCATCCTCTAATTCGAACGAACTTTGTTTAAGATCAGGTGCTTCGTATGTTTTTTTACCATTATTTACTAATGTTGTTGAATTTGCATTTGCATTTGAGCCGGCATTTGTAGTTGTAGCTGCATTGTTGCTTGTTGTATTTACTTTGGTATTACTATTTGCAGATGTTGTTTTAGGCACACCACCTTGTTGCCCGATATACTTTCCGACAGCTTTGGCAGCACCACTTGTTACAGCAGAACCAACACCACTGGTAATTGCATTTGCAGCAACACCTCCAAGGGTTACATCGCCGGTTTCAGTATATTCTCTAGCAGCACCCACAGCAGTGTCGCCCAAAATGTTAATAGCTGCCCTGCCACTTTTCGCTAATGTTGTTGCACCTTTTATAGCACTTCCTGCAACTTTGCCAGCTCCCCCACCGGCCAAAACTGATGCTCCGTCCCAGGCTGCTTCTTTTAATATTTCAGCATGATTAGTGCTTTCTTTAAAAAGCCCTTCTGTTTTTATTTTATTTCCTGACGCATCTGTATAATTACCGGTAATATTCATGTTGTCAGTTTCTTCAATGACAATTGAACTTGCAGCTGTTGCACCGGCTGCAGCTGCTAATGCAACAAAACCTGTTCCTCCTGTTGCTGCTCCGATAGCAAGGCCAGCACTAACTTTGGCAGTAGTCTTAACGACATTTGCACCTGTTTCATTCGATTTCTTATATTTTTGAACTATTGTTGTTATATCAGTTATTTTATCACCGAAAGCTTCTTGATAATTTTCAGGAGTTGGATTTTGAATATATGTATTAATAGCTTGCTCATTATATTTTGCACCATATATTTCTTCGAACTTTGCTTCGAATTTAATTCTATCTTTACCTGCAGCTTTGAATAATTCAATTAAATTATTTTGTTGTTGAGCAATTTTTTTTCTAACTTGATCTGCAGTATTACCAGTACTTATTCCCAATTTTTCCCCTAATGGATTATTCCAAATTTTGGAAAATCCGTCAGCAAAATCTTCAGCCCAACCATCTTCTTTTAACTGTTGATTAAATTGGTCAACTGTATCTTTTAGCATATTATGCAATTTTACTACAACATTTT
>JAKSUP010000169.1 GCA_024408905.1 bacterium | reverse complement strand
TGGTTTTCATCAGCTTGATAAAGATAATTTTATTGACAGAAGCAAAATAAGAGATATTGTATTTAAAAATCCTGAAATAAAAAAAGAACTTGAAAGTATCGTACATCCGGCAGTAGAACAGTATGTTGATGATTTTGTCGCCGAAAATAAAAATGAAAAATTTGTTGCAATATTCAATCCGCTCATATACGAAACCGGAAAACAGAAAAACTATGACAAGATTTTGTTTATCAAAATAGGACCTCAATTGCAATTAAAAAGACTTTTACTCAGAAATTCATTTTTAACCGAAAAAACCGCTCAGGAAAGAATAAATTCGCAAATGAGCCAAAATTTAAAAGAAAAACAGGCAGATTTTATTGTTGATAATTCTTTCGGAAGTAAAATAACGGTAAATTTGGTGGAAAATTTGATAAATAAATTAGAACAAGATAAGGCATGGCAAACGGGTAAACATGAAAATTTTCAGAAAAAGTTAAAAGACTATTTTTGCGGATACCCCAAAAGAATAAACTACACATGGCAGCACAAAAAAGCATATCTGAAAGTTGAAAAAGAACTTACCGGCAAAAACACCTTGAGAGGATACTTGCACGATTTAGATAAACTTTTTATGTACATAATCGGAGTACCGAAGAAAACTGCACATAATATTCATGTTGCAACAGCACCTCATCATATAAGAAATAATAAGGTTCATTATCCCAAAGGCGCTGTTATAGATTGGGAATGCGCCCGCTATACAAAACCTGACAAACCCCTAAATGCAAGAGATTTTTACGAGCGTGCTTGTCCTAAAATACCTCAAGTGGAAGAAATTTTGGATAAATTCAATCTAACAGCGACTATAAATGATTAATGTCTGAAAATATTAACACAAATAATTCTTAAAATTTACCTTGATTACTTTTTATGCTATCCTTAGAAAAAAGAATTTTTATGAGGATTAAATTATGGCATTTGAATCAAAAATAAGACCAATACAGTGGATTGACGGATACTCAAGAATGGTTGACCAAACGGTTATACCTTATGAGTACAAATTTATAAACATAACAACCGGCGATGATATGTTTAATGCAATCAGAGATATGATTGTAAGAGGCGCACCGGCAATCGGAATTGCGGGAGCACATGGTATTGTCTTATATGCCCAGGAAGGAAAAACAAAATATAATAATATCGGCGATTTTAAAAAATGGTTAATTGAAAAAGCAAATTATATGTCAACATCCCGTCCTACAGCCGTTAATCTTATGTGGGCTTGTGCTGAACAAAAAAAAGTCATTGAAAACTCAAATTCTGATATTGAAGGCTTAATAAAAGAATTAACCGAAAAAGCCATAGAAATTGAAAATGATGACATTGACAGATGTAAAAAAATGGGAGATTACGGAGCCGAAGTTGTCCCTAAAGGAGCAACAATTTTAACGCACTGTAATGCCGGGGCTTTGGCAACAGGCGGCTATGGTACGGCACTGGGAGTTGTACGCTCGGCTTTTGCGAAAGACAATACAATAAAAGTTTTTGCGGATGAAACAAGACCAAGACAACAGGGAGCAAGATTGACGACATTTGAACTTGCAATGGACGGAATTCCGGTAACACTTATCACCGACGGCATGTGTTCATATTTTATGAATAAGGGAATGATAGATATGGTTGTAGTAGGAGCTGACAGAATTGCTGCAAATGGCGATACTGCAAACAAAATAGGAACATATACAGTTGCAATAGCTGCAAAATACCATAATGTACCCTTCTATATTGCGGCACCTCTTTCTACAATAGATAGGTCGATTGCAACAGGCAAAGATATTCCGATAGAAGAGCGCTCGCATGAAGAAGTAACACATATAAACGGAAAACGTATTTGTGCAGAAGGTGTAAACATCATTAATCCGGGGTTTGATGTAACTCCGCACGAACTAATTACAGGAATTATAACAGAAAGAGGTATTCTAAAACCTGATTATAATAAGTCAATTGCGGAAGTATTTCAAAAATAATGATATGCTAATCGGTAAAAAATATACAAAAATTTGTTAGATAGTATTGCAAAAAAATTTTCAGCATATTATAGTTAACAAGTAACCAAGATAGTGGGAGCGTAGCTCAGTCTGGTTAGAGCGTCTGCCTGTCACGCAGAAGGTCGCGAGTTCGAGCCTCGTCGTTCCCGCCATTTACGAAAAAATAAGTCCACTCGTTGGACTTATTTTTTTGTCAAAAGTTGTGGAATTATACTTTGTCTTGCAGTTTGAAAAAAAGTGTCAGAAAAAACGAGAAAAATAAGTCATTCCGAACTTGTTTCGGAATCTTACCCCCAAACAAGTAACACTACAAGTCGGCAAGACCCTGAAACGAGTTCAGGGTGACAGTTAAAAAGTTTGAGAAAAAGTTGCAGAAAAAATGAGAAAATTAGGGTTAAGTTTTAATTGGTAAAATTATGTATTAATCACCCCACCTTTGCTCTATAGGTGCTTCTTCCCAAAATTTATGAACTGTATTTTTACCAACATTTGCATCCGGAATTATATCAACTTCAATAAGTTCATAATTATTGAAACTTGTGCGAGATTTGAATTTACCAATTAAATTTCTTCCCAGCAATATTTCTTCTTCTGAGTTATTCATCCAATTCCTATTACTGAATCTTTCCATATAAACACCTTCAGTACCACCTTTTACGTTATATTTAAAAATAATAGATTTATTTTTTTCTCTATAAACACGTTTTGCAATATCTTTCGGGAATGCAAAATCTAATGATGTTTCCGGATAAATAGGTATTTGGAACATTTCATCTCTTTTATAAAAAGTTTTCCAAAAAGTTTCTGTATCCATTTCTCGTAATGCGAAATCATAAGGTGTCGCAATTCTCCATAATGTTATATCCCTTGGAATTATAGATTGTTTTATTAAATTGTCTAAACCAATCATTTGTCCTGTTGGTTCTATAACAAAATCTGCCTGCCCAATATTTTTACCAATAGTTTTTCTGATATCCCTGTTAAGATAAATATAGCTATCTTTAAAATGATACAGAGTTTCTTCTACTGTTTGATTAGCATCATAAGTATTATGCATTTGTGAACGTTGTAATAACATGTCGTCTATTACATCTTTATATCCTACTTTTGATAATTCTATCATTTTTCTTTGTACATATTTATCAAAATCAGGTTTGATTTTTGCTGAGTCTTTTCGGCTTCTTTTAAAATAAATGCAAGATAACTTTTTCTCATAGAAATGTTAACAAATATATCAGGTTCTATATATTGATAAGTGCTTAAGTAAACTTGCTCAATATCTTTATTTGTAACACTTTGTACTCGTTTCAAAGAATTTATTAAATCTTCTCTTGTCATATTTTTAAACAAATTCGCAGATTCAGGATTTATTTTAGGATTTAATAAACTTGATAATTCAGGGACTTCAAATGAATATGCCTTTGATCCTCCTCTTGCTCTATACTTCAGGCAGCCTCCAAAATCTATTCGAACTGCTGTATTTCCTTTTAAGAGGGTATTACCTGAACATACTGCATCCCAATTCGCTAACCAAGCATCGACAGCAAAACCCTCATATGCTTTTTGAGGATTTGACGAAATTCCTTTTAAATTTGCAATTGCTTTACTTTTCAACAATATTTCTTGCGGATTCAATACCCCACATTGAGCAACAGATGGATTTATTAATGATGTTTCAGGAACTTCTATTCCGGCAGCTTTATATAATATTGCAGATACATGCTCAGTTATATTTTGCTTACCATTACCGGTTTTAAAATAATATAATTCACCTGTTTTTGCATCAATGCCCCAACAACCCGGATTTGAACCTGATTGTGAACCCTTATAAAAAATATAATTCGGATTATTTGCATTTTTTATAAATTTAATTTCTTCGGTTTCATATGTTTCTGCAAGATGTGATTTCATAACATCAATGGCACTTTTATCAGATTCAGGATATAAGTTTATAACTTCTTTTTTGGGGATTTTAAATTCAGGTACGTTGCCAAGCCATTT
>JAKSUP010000168.1 GCA_024408905.1 bacterium | reverse complement strand
AAGCAATGATAATCCTACAATTAAAACTGTAGTGGTGGAGTTTTTCCCGAAGAAAAATGAGAAATGCGTAAAAATAACCGAAAAGTTTGTGGAAAATAAACCAATAATGACAAACTTTAATGTTTTTAACTTTGTTAATAATTACGATAAAGTTAATGATAAACGTTTATTAACAGGTTTAGGAATGGGCTATGAAAGATGGCAAATTCTTAAAGAAAACTTTAATCAAGGTGATTCAGTTATGGGTATGTTTGACCTTATGAAAAAGGTTTGGTACTCAAAAATGTATGATCTTTATCAAGACAGATTCTGCTATTCAGAATATGCCTTAGTAAAACTTTGTAAATATTATAAAAACAAAGAAGAACTTAAAAAGTTCGTAGATGATAAGATGGGTAAAGGCTCATACGAGAAGCTTATGAAGGAATATGGTGACATTTACTATATTCCAGAATTATGGGGTAAGGAAGGACCTATTAGTGGCGACTTAACTAAGACCGGAATTCTAGCTCCTGCAGTAAAAGCTTCTGAAGAACTATATAAGGTTCAAGATAAGACCGGAAAGCTCTGGATAACTATAGAAACATCAATATACGATCTAAAAAATAAGACCCTTCACGTATCGGTACGAATTTAAAATATAAAAAAGGCCATGCAAAGCATGGTCTTTTCATTTGTTATTTTTCTAAATATTTTTTCTCTATTTCGTATAGAAGCACAATAAGTGGCACACTGATTAAACCAGAGAATAATTGTAATGTTGAGAATACTTTATTAACTGCATTAATTAATTTGCCTAAGCTATCTATAAATAACTTATTTAATATTAATGATCCTCCGCCCCACATAAATAACCACTTGAGTGTTGCACCAATAATTAATGCTGGAATGAAGTAATATATTTTTAGTTTTCTAGTGAAGTAGGCACTTAATATAAATATTAAGTTACCAACAATAACAATGACAGTAGCAACGCCATATGTTGCATAAGCAATACTTGTCATTGGAGATGCACTTGCAATAAGAAGTGATAATAGTGGAACTCCGATTGCAAATCCAACACCCCACCAAACTCCAATACAAAGCGCTGCTAAGACCATGCATGCATTAATGACTGGCCCAGAAATAAATGCGTTAACGTTCTTAATAATCTGCATGACTATTATGATTGCGAGAAGTATTCCTGCAAATGTAATTTGATGTGTTAAATCTTTTTTCATACAGCTTCATTATATTAAATTATTTGATTATATCAAATTGTATGCGTTTTCATATTTTAAAATGTTGTTGTAAAATTATTTAACTATGTTATATAATTTTAATATATATGTGGTTATTTTTGATTATTTCTACACTTGCTTGGGGCATTGCTGAGATATTTTATAAAAAAGGCTGTGCTCAAAATGAAAAGTATTCACATTTAAAGGTGACAATTTTTGTTGGCTTTTTCATGGGTATTTATGCTCTTGTTGAACTTTTTGCTGGTGGAGTTGATCTAAAATCATTCCCACTAAATTTTATTTATTATTCTCCAGTTGCTGCTTGTTATATTGTTTCAATGATTTGCTCATACTTTGGAGTTAGATTCATTGAAGAATCAATCGCAGACCCAATCGAAAATAGTGGTTCTGCTATTGTTCCTATTCTATGTGCTGTTTTCTTGCATGAAAAATTTGGTTATCTTTCAATTATTGCAATATCCATCATTTTTATCGGATTAATTGGTATATCTGTATTCGATAAAAAAGGCAAAGAAAATAGAGAAAAACGCCTTGGGAAAAGGATTGCTATTTGGGCAATTGCAATGCCATTTTGCTATATGCTTTTAGATGCAACCGGAACATTTTTGGATATTTTCTATACTGAAGATGTAACAAGAACACTTCTTATAAATGTGAGTGAAGCAAACATCGAACATACCGCCAATTGTGCATATGAATTTACCTTCTTTATTGTCGCTATCATCTTATATATTTTTATTCGCGCAAAGGGTGAAAGACTGTTCATTAAGTCTGAAAATGATGGGGTTTTTGCAATAATTTCAACTCAAAAGTGGAAAATTTTAGCAGGAATTTTTGAAACCATCGGACAAGCCACATATTTATTTGCACTATCAAGCGGTTCTGGAATAGCAGCAGTGATTTTAGGAGCAGGAACTGTTATCGTTTCTTTACTTCTTTCTAGATTTTTTCTTAAAGAGAAAATATCTGTGTTTCAATTAATTTTCGTATTAATTATTCTAAGTGGAATAATTATGCTTTCATTGCTTTAATTTAAATAATTTATATTAAATTCAGTGTCAAATGGTTATTGGAAAGAAAGCGCTTTTAAATAATTTTTTAAAAAAATTGTTTCTTTTTTATTGAAAATAGGTTATCATTTCCGAAATTTACATAAATCTGTAAATTAAAAAGGAAAGGAGATTTTCTCATATGAAAAAATCAAATTTATTCGTATCAGCTCTCACAGCTTCGATGCTCCTTCTTGCGGGATGTGGAGAAAAAGCACATGAGCACGTTGATACAGATCCAAAAGATCACATTTGCGATGATTGCGGCGAAGAACTTTCTCAATGCGTTGATGAAAACCGTGACCACTTGTGTGATTATTGCGGAAAAGAAATGTCTCAACACGTAGACACAGATCCAAAAGATCATACCTGTGATTACTGTGGAAAAGAAATTTCTCAACACACCGACGCAGATCCAAAAGATCACGTTTGTGATTACTGCGGTGCTGAATTATCACAACACACCGATGCAGATCCAAAAGATCACTTCTGTGATTATTGTGGTGCTGAATTATCACAACACGTCGATACAGATCCTGAAGATCTTGTTTGTGACTACTGCGGCGCAGAATTAGACGGTATTAAAGAAGTAAAGATTACTTCTAAACGTAGCTACATTGGTACAGATGAATCATTTAAGATGAGTGGTGAAGCTGTTGTCAGTGGTGCTATTACAAATTCAGATGTTACTTTCTCAACCGAAAGCAATCTTGTCGGACTTGAACAAGCTCAAGACAGCAATGAAGTTAGAGTAACAGCTGCAAAAACAACTGGTGAGGCCGTTATCAAAGCCACATCTAAATTAGATTCCTCAAAAGATAAAGAAATTACTATTGCTGTTGAAGCTTGGTCAACAACTTCAAAGAATAGAATGTCAAGCTATAGCGGAGTCTTAGAAGGCTACAATTTACCATACTTCAGAACTATGAAAGATTTGATTAAAGGAGGGACAACAAGTGTCACCGGTCAAGTCGATCTTCCAGAATATGAAGAAGCTGTTCAAGCATTAGTTGATGGTGGTTATGCAAAAGTAGAAAGAGAAGAGAAAGTTTTCTACGTTATGAATCACCCAACCAAATTCGGTTTTGATGTTGAAGTTGAAATTCAAGGAGTTGAAATTGATGATCCAGAAGCTGGTTATTACAATTTTATTGCCTCATTACAACCAAGAGCATTAAGCGAATTCCCAGCAGAAGCTGTCAAAGCTGTTGTTGATGCAGGCACTGAATCAACAATTCCAATGCCTTCAGACGGCACAGAGTTCATGATTTTAAGAAATGATGGGGCCTTAATTGAAGTTAAATTAAATGGCGATCCTGCAGCATTCATTTCTTCACTTGAATCAGCAAACTATTATATTAATAGAGACAATTCTAAGACTGGCTATACAAGCTATGTTATGACATGTTCACCAGAAAGAACATTATTAGTCCACGTTTCTGTTGCAGACGGTTATTACACAATTACCTATACAAATCAAACTGTCCCAACAAAATCTGCATGGACATCAAGCGAAAGCAGCAGTATGGAATCAGCATTTGGTTATGTTCCTCCATTCGTTAATGTCGGACTCAGTTGGAGTTCTACTAAAAAAGTATTAACAACCTCCAGAGTCGAAGCATATGACATGATTGTTGCTGCATATAAGGCAAGTTCTGACTTTGAATGGCAAGCAACAAAAGTTGCTGATTCACAAGGCAATCAATATGATGCATTCTTGTTCAGTCACGCTCTTTCCGAATACAT
>JAKSUP010000167.1 GCA_024408905.1 bacterium | reverse complement strand
CAAACGCTCAAACTGTCATAAATCAAGCACTCGAACAAGCAGACGGCGGTACAGTATACTTATTGAAGGGCACTTATTATTGTACAAATGCTATTTCAATTTTAAAAAATGGTGCGACTTTGTGCGGTGATGGTATCAATACTGATATTAACGCAGAATGTGACAACAGATGTATCCATGTAATAGCAGATAATGTTACAATTAAAAACTTGCAGATAGATTTTACTGACACACACGCAGGTTCAGGGCAATATCAAGGTGCGATACATCTTAATAGTGCAGGCGATGTAGCAGCAGAGTATTGTACAATTGAGAATACTACAATAAGCTGTAGTGGGCACGCAATTTCAGACGCAGAAATTAGTTCGAGCAGTAGAATTGGAATGTATACTCGAATTATTAATAATACTTTAAATCCGGGTGTAGGTATAACTGCATACAGTTTCCGAAATGAAAATAAATTCTTATCAGGAAATATTGTGAATAATGAATTTACCGACAGTTTGGAGGTGTAGGCTTATGAAAACTTTGTTTTGCTTAGCGTCAGGAGTTGTTGGTAGCCTGATTGCGAAAACTTTTGGCGGTTGGGATACTAATTTATCGACACTTGTTATATTTATGATTTTAGATTATGTAACAGGACTGATTGTAGCCGTAACGGGTAATTCTCCGAAATCTGAAAATGGAAGTTTGAATAGTTATATAGGGTTTAAGGGAATTGCTAAAAAGATTATTATGCTTATTTTAGTTGCTGCATCTTATAGAATTGACCTTGTTTGTAATATAGATTATATTCGCAATATGGCTATTATTGCCTTTATTGCAAATGAAACAATATCTATAGTTGAAAATGCAGGTTTAATGGGTGTACCTATTCCCAAAGCTATCAAAAAAGCTATTGATATTTTAAAAAACAAAGGGGGCGAAAGTGATGAAAAAGACAGTAAGTGATTTGATAAATCATTGTAAATTGGCATTAAGTAGAAATGTACAGTATGTGTACGGTGCGAAAATGGAAGTGCTTACATCTTCGCAAATAAAGTCTTTACAGTTGCGATACGGTAAAAATTGCGTATGGGACGAAGATTTGAAAAATGCAGGAAAACTCTGTTGCGACTGTTCGGGACTTATTTCAAGCTGCACAGGAATTGTAAGAAACAGTTCAGGGTATAAGCAGAGTGCTGAAAAGGTCGTTAATGTAAGCGAGATTTATAAAAATTGGAGCAACTATGTAGGTTGGGCGGTTTGGCTTGACGGTCATATCGGTGTTGTAAGCGACAAAGAGGGGTATTATTATGCAATGGACGGTAGTGCAAGGGATATGGTGCATTTTCCTATGAGCCGTCAAAAATGGGTATATGCGTTGAAACTTTGTGATATTGATTATAGTGCTAATACTGTTAAGGTGAAAGATATTCCCGTTTCTGTTAATGGTGTGATTGGAAGTGCCAAAGGTGTTAATATTGATGGGTATAACTATTTTAAAATCAGAGATGTAGCAGATATGACAGGGGCTTTTAAAGTCAGTTATGAAAATGGCAGAGTGGTAATTTTGGTGTGAAGAAAAGGCGGATTATTTCATGTAATCCGCCTTTTTCATTTCATTTTTCAATTAAATCTTCCATCTTGCAACCTAATACTACAGATATTTTCCACACCGTTATTGCAGCTGCATTATTTATATTTTTTGTTTTCTGTTCGTAGTTCTGTATCATACGAACAGAAACACCTGATTTTAAAGCAAGTTGGGATTGTGACAACCCCAACTTTTCACGAAAAAATTTCAAATTGGTCATTTAATGTTCACCACTTCCCACTTATTATCAATTCTATTCAAAGTAACTGAAACATCTCGACCCCAATTATCCTCAGTTGGAAATTCAAAAATATCGGCGTCAGGTTCATCATCATAAGAATTGAAATCTTCCCATGATCCGAAAATAGAACCAACATTATAGCCCTCAGAGCAATCTGACATTGTAAGGCAGTAATGATTTTCCTCACACAAGAAATAAGTATCATATTCTGTTTTTACTTTGTAGAAATTGTATTTATCTGCAATTTCCTCAGAAACATCAGGGTCGATGTATGCTTCGTATACATCAATAACCTTTTCACCCTGAATTAATTCACCTGCTCCCGGAATTGATTTAACTACCTCAAATGAAGTAGTGAAATATTTATTTTTTCTTTCTGAATAACCTGTTTTGATTTTAATTTTTTCCATAATATCAACCTCCATATTTGTTTTTTCTATGATTGGTTTATGTTTTGATTATACACCTATAGAGGTATAATGTCAAGACTTTTTTTATTTTTTTAAATTATTTTTTTATTGACAAAATTAAAAATATAACTTATTTTTTGTTGTGAGATTTTGTACAAAACTGCTGTTTTCTCTTAATTTACAATATACACGCAATATACAATGGTATTGACTTTTTGCGTTAAGTTTGGTAAAATTGTTTTTAGAAATTTATCACTTGAATAAGTTTTGCTTATTTCAAAGAATTAACGGAAATAGGCAAAAAGTACCTCACAACGGTATAAAACAAGTAGTTTTTGTTTTGGGAAATTACTTGTTTTTATACCGTTTTTTTTATTTACAATATACACACAATATACAAATTTGGCTTTAAAAATAACCTCCAGGAATGAGGTTTATTGTTTCCAGGAGTTGTTCAAGTTCAATGTGAGTGTATACATCTTTTGTCAAATCTTGAGCAGAGTGACCAAGTATTTTTTTGATGTAAATATCTTTAGCATTGTACTTAGTAAGCAGACTTGCAGTTGTGTGTCTTGTTTCGTGTGGGGAGTGACCATATCTTTCTGAAAATACTTTTGCAAAATGGTCATATTTTACTTGCTTATTTTTATTATTAGTGATAAAATAATCCATGTGCTTATTATAAAAGACTTCTACAAGTGGTAAAATTCTGTTGTGTATCGGCACAATACGATTTTTGCCACTTTTTGTTTTTAAACCACCTTGAAAATATTTTTCTTTTATGTGTACATTCTCACTCTTTAAAGTGAGTAATTCATTAATTCTAAAGCCTGTATAGATAAGAATAAGGGTTATATTATCGACCCAATCCCTATCAGGTTTATCCCATAAGTTTTGAATTTCTTCTTCTGAAAAAGGTGTTTTTTCTTTTTTATCGTCTGTTTTACCTATTACAACAAATTGTGAATAGTCTTTCTGTATATAATCATTCTGTAAAGCGAATTTGAAAACTGCGTGCATTACAACTATTATATTGTTCAAAGAAGCTCTACTTCTAACAGTCGCATTATCAACGACTTGTTGCAATTCAAGTGTTTTAAGTTGAGAAATTTTCATATCGTGAATTGCTGAACAGTTCTTGAAAGCTGATTGCCAAGCATAAAGCTTTTGTTTACTACAGTTTTCAAATTCCTTTTCGGTTGCAAGCTTGTAAACCTCTGCAAAGGTCATTTTATTGCCGTCAAGGTTGTAAGGCTTTGCGTTAAAATCTGCAAGAGCCTGCAAAGCCTCTTTTCGTGTTGCGTAATATCCTATATATTTATAAATTGCTTTGCCTTCGAGTGTCCAATCAGCGGTAACTCTTGCGGCAAAAGGTTTTCTTCTGTGTTTGCCAAGATTGACAACTCCACCGTATCCGTTTGGTAATCTCATTTTTGTTTTCTCCTTTCTATGTGGGTATTGGAGAAAACAGTAGTTTTAAGGGTTAGTTCTTGTTGCTACCGACACAAATGTCGGTCGCATAAGTTTATTGCGTTTTTACAACAAAAAAAAGCAGGCATACAATACCTGCTTTTAAGGAACATAAATTTGTTTTTAGTTGCTCGTTACCAAAATCAAATTTTTGTTAGGCTGTTATAAATCTTAAATTTCCTCATAGGTATTGTACATTATTTTTTAGTGTTTGTCAACAGTTTTTCTCACGCTCGTGAGAATAGTTTAATAGTTTTTCTCACATTCGTGAGATATAATAAAAAATTATATTCAATTATCTTTTGGTTTCGATAACATTTTCTTTACCTCATTATCAAAATCAGATATTATTTTTTGAGTTTTATTAAATATTTCGTATTCTTCTGTAG
>JAKSUP010000166.1 GCA_024408905.1 bacterium | reverse complement strand
CATCTTTTTCTAATGCTCCGACTGTGGCAGAAATTCCGACTAAATATTCTTCAATTAGGATTTCAGAATTATATTTTCTTGCTTCTTCAACGGCACCCACTAATTCTTTTTCTGAATTGACTTTGCTCATACCAAAACTTGAACCCTCAGATACAGGCTTAATCATTAAAGGATATTTTAATTCTTTTACTTTTTCAATCGGATTTTCATCTTTTAACAAATAAACAGATTTAATTAAAGGCAAATTGGCAGTTTGCATAACCTTTTTTGTGTATTCTTTGTTCATACAAATTGCACTTGCCATAACACCACACCCTGAATAAGGTATTTTTAAAATTTCCAATATTCCTTGTATGCAGCCATCTTCTCCATATTTCCCGTGAAGAGTATTATATGCATAATCAAAATTTTTCAAATCATTTATAACATTTTCAGTTACATCAACCAACTTAGCATTTTTGTATCCAAGTCGCAAAAGTGCATTAAGACAGTTCTTTCCGGAACGCAGAGATACTTCCCTTTCTGATGACATTCCACCACATAAAACTGCTATTTTTGAGTCTTTTGATATAATATTTTGCATAATTCTTCCTCTTTTTTTGTTTTATCACCTACAAAAATAATTTCAGGTGTTAAATCTATTGTATAAGTATCTTTTACGGCTTGTTTCATCTTGCACATAAGTTCCAAAATGTTTTCAGATGTCGCACAACCTGTATTAACTATAAAATTAGCGTGTTTGTCCCAAACTTTTACGTTATCGCAAACCAATTCTTTAACCCCGGCTTTATCCAATAATCTGCCTGCAGAATCATTTTCAGGATTTTTAAAGACACTTCCTGCGTTTGGATTAACTAATGTTGGCTGCACATTCTTTCTAAAAGCTAAATTTCTGTGTATTAAATCTTTTATATCGTCGTGGTTAGCTTTTTTTAATTCAAATTCAGCACCTAAAAGAACGTACTCATTATTTTGTAATAAAGAGTGTCTGTATGAAAAATCCATTTCTGATTTATTTTTATAAACGATTTCTTTTGTTTTTTTATTGAATAAGCAGCATGAAACTAAATTGTCTGAAACAGCTTGGCCGTGGGCTGAAGCGTTCATATATATCTCGCCACCTATAGTTCCGGGGAAACCTATCATAAATTCAAAACCAGTTAAAGATTTTCTACAAGTTTCTTGAGCTAATAAAGGTCCTTTAACACCACAGGATGCGTATACTTTTGTACCATTAATCAGGTAATATCTCATTTCAGTTGTAAGAATTATGTTTCCGGAATATCCGTTAGAAGATATTAAAACATTTGAACAATTTCCGAGGATAATGTAATCTTTTAGTTCGTTTAAAAGTGAAACAAATTCTTGCTGATTTTTGGGTAAAAAAACATTTTTTACTTTTCCACCAACTTTAAATGTTGTCATATTTTTGATTTCAAAGTCTTTTTTTACTTCTACTTGCAAGATAATTCTCCGTAATACTTTTGTAGATATTTCCCCAAATCGGTTATTGTTCCGGCACCCAAACCAATTACCACATTACCCTTTTTTAATGTTGGTAGCAGTTCTTTTGCTACATTTTCAATAGAACCTTGTATATATTCAGCTTTGTCCATACTTTTTGCAAAGTTTTCTCCTGATATTCCTTCAATCACATCTTCTGATGCTGCATAAACATCTGTTACAATAACTCGTTTTGCATTAGAAAATGAATCTTGAAAATCATTCCAAAGTCCTTTTAGACGAGTGTATCTGTGAGGTTGAAATACAGCAACGATATTTTCTTTCCCAAATTTTGTAGAAGCAGCATCTAAAGCAGCATTGATTTCTGTCGGGTGATGGGCATAATCATCATATACTTCAATTCCTTCTAATGAACATATGTGTTGAAATCTTCTTCCCATACCTGTAAATGTTTTAAAATGTTCTTTTACTTTAGAGATATCAATTCCTGAAATATGAAGACTTGCTGCAACTGATAAAGCATTATAAATATTATGCTTTCCTGTTAATTGAATTTCAATTGTATCAATATATTTACCCCTGTAATACATATCAAATTTAGAGCCGTCTTTTGAAGAAGAAATGCTTTTAGCGACATAATCAGCTTCATTTAAACCAAATGTAATATGCTCGCCATTTAACATTTTGCACCCGTTATTGTCTGCGTTTATTAAAACTTTTTTAGAGTTTGAAATTGCTTTATTAAATGTAGCAACAAGGTCAGAAAGTCCGTTTTTGTAGAAGTCGACGTGGTCTTCTTCTAAGTTATTAATAACAAGAATGTCTGATGAATATTTAACGATTGTTCCGTCACTTTCATCTAATTCGGCAGTGAAATATTTACCACCTTTATGTTGAGCGTTTGTGTGGATGTCTGGAACAATTCCACCCACAACAAAAGCAGGTTCAAAACCTGATTTTTCTAATACGTAAGATGAAAGACCACTTGTAGTTGTTTTTCCGTGAGTACCTGAATATCCGATAAAGCATTTACCCTGTTTTTGAGCTGATGCAGAAATTTCTTGTAACAGGTCTGACCTGTGGTAAACTTTTAAGCCCAAATTTCTTGCTTTTTTAAGCTCAGGGTTAGTTTCTCTTATAGCTGTACTTACAATAACTGTAGCATCTTCAGGAAGATTTTTTTCATCATGACCTATATAAACAGTTGCACCCAAATCTCTTAATGCGTTAATATATTTGCTATCTTCGATGTCTGAACCTGACACGGTATGCCCTTCTTCAAGAAGGTATTTTGCCAAGCCACTCATTCCAATTCCACCTATTGCGATAAAATGATATTTGCCCAATTTTCTTACCTCATAACCTTGTAATTATTATATTATAAAGGTAAGTGCATGTAAAAGATTTTTTTAGTTATTTTCTATTTTTTCTTTCAAATCCTGAACTTCATATTTGAGTCGGTTAAGCTCGCATCTTATAGGGTCAGGGATTCTATTGTGCATTAAGACTCCATCAGGATTAACAAATTGCTGATGCACAATTCTCCCTGGAACGCCAACAACTGTTGAATTTTCAGGAACATTATCCATGACTACAGAACCTGCGCCTATTCTCACATTGTCGCTTATCGTGATATTTCCCAAAACTTTTGCTCCTGCGCCGATTATTACGTTATTTCCAATCGTAGGGTGCCTTTTCCCGTGTTCTTTTCCTGTTCCACCTAAAGTTACTTGTTGGTATATTAAAACATCATCGCCGATAACTGTAGTTTCACCAATTACAACTCCTGCTCCATGGTCGATATAAAATCTTTTACCGATTTTGGCAGCAGGATGAATTTCCACTCCTGTCAGAACTCTATTCCAATATGCAATATAATGAGGAATTAATGGAATATGCCACTCGTATAATTGATGGCACATTCTGTGTGTCCATATAGCGTGAAGTCCTTGACAACAAAAAAGCACTTCCCAAATATTATTTGCAGCAGGATCTTTCGCGTAAACTGTTTGGATATCTTCATTAAATTCTTTATAAAGTTTTTTGAACATAAGTTTCTCCTACCATACAGATAAATATCTTTCGCCACCATCAGGAATTATTGCCACAATTAATTTATCAGGATATTTTTTTGCAAGCTCTTTTGCGGCAGCTAAATTTGCACCACCTGATATACCTATAAATAATCCTTTTTCTTTCGCTGCTTTTTTTGCTTCTTCTATAGCGTCATCACCTTTAACACAAAGGATGCCATCTAAACTCTTATCTTTGCATAGTTCAGGGATAAAATTTGCCCCAATACCTTGAATTTTATGAGCATCTGCTTCGCCTTTTGTGAATAAAGGGCTTTCTTCGGGTTCTACTCCATAAACGATTTTATCTTTTAAATATTCTTTTAATCCAAAAGCAGTCCCACCTGTACCAATCCCTGCAACAACAATATCAACTTTATTATCAGTATCTTTTAAAATCTCTTCTGCAGTTTGTTTGTGTGCTTTTAGATTGTCAATATTTGAAAATTGCATTGGAATAAATGAATTTGGGTAAATATTTTTTAATTCATTAGCTTTATCAACAGAGCCTTGCATACCCAAATTTGCAGGAGTCAAAACAAGTTCTGCACCATAAGCAGAAATACTTTTT
>JAKSUP010000165.1 GCA_024408905.1 bacterium | reverse complement strand
ACAAATAGAAGAACTTTTAGAACATAATAGTGAACTTTCTGAAAGAATTGAGCTACTCGAAAGCCATTCATCAAAAATTTTTTGGGGAAGAATTTGGGGTCAAAGATAAATTTTGGACGCAAATTACGAAACATTTATCAAAAAACTTGATGAAAAATTAGCTTTGTACTTTAATGCACAAAAAAAGGATATCTGTTGCAAAAGAGGTTGTTCAGAATGCTGCGAAAAAGGCGATTACCCACTTACTGAAATAGAACTTCTATACTTAATGCAAGGGCATATGAAACTTGCCCCTGAAACAAAAAAACAAGTTCAAGAAAATATTAAAAATATGGAAAAAGGTGGTGCTTGTCCCTATTTAATCAATAAAGAATGCTCCATTTACCAGTATAGACCAATTATTTGCAGAGTTCACGGGCTTGCCTATAAACATCTGCATGAAAAAATTAAAGTTCCACATTGTGTGAAAAATGGTAAAAATTTTTCAAAGATTTATGAAAACGGCGAAATTTACATAGCTCCAATAAATGAGAACCTTGATACTATGAATATTTTAGAAGGTGTTGTTTGTGGAGAAATGCGTAATCTTTATGATTGGATTACACATAACAAATCTTAGTTTCTATTTCTTATTTCTCAACAAATATAGTCTGTTCTCTATCAGGACCGACTGAAATTATACCGACAGGCGCTCCAATCAAATCTTCGACCTTCGCTATATATTTTTTAGTATTTTCCGGTAACTCATCATAAGATTTCATCTCGGATAATGAAGTTTTCCAACCTTCTACAGTTTCATATATAGGTTCTAAATATTTATGAATAAATACATCAGTAGGATAAGTTGTATAAACTTTATCATTTCTGCAATCTTTATAAGCAACACAGATTTTTATTTCATCAAAATCATCAAATACATCAAGTTTCGTAAGTGCTACATTTGTAATGCCACCCACAAGTACTGCGTATTTCATAATAACAGCATCAAACCAACCACATCTTCTAGGTCTGCCCGTTGTAACACCGAATTCATGTCCGACATCCTGAATTCGTTTTCCTGTTTCATCAGTCAATTCAGTTACAAAAGGACCTTCTCCGACTCTTGTTACATAAGCTTTTGTAACGCCAACAACATCTTGAATCATACAAGGGCCATAGCCACTACCTGTTGCAGCGCCACCACCTATAGGATTTGAACTTGTAACAAACGGATATGTCCCATAATCTATATCTAGCATTACACCTTGAGCGCCTTCAAAAAGAATCGTCTTATCTTTAAACCTGTTCAACATATCTTGCCATTCAAAGCACACATAAGGTCTGAATAATTCTGCATAAGTTTCACACAAAGATATCAAACAATCTTTTGTATAAGGTTCAAGGCCGTATACTTTTTCCAAAGTTTTATTCTTAATTGGCAAAATCATATCTAATTTTTCGTTCAATGCTTCAAATGAATATAAATCTTGAATTTTCAAGGCAATTCTTGCCATTTTATCAGTATAAGTCGGACCTATGCCACGTTTTGTTGTACCAATCTTGCCCTTACCTGAATTAGCTTCATTCCATCCGTCAACCTCAATATTATAAGGCATTGTAATTGTAGCTAAAGGAGATATTTTTAAATTGTCAAATTTAACACCTTGTGCTTTTAATTCATTAAATTCTTTTTCAAATGATTCAGGATGAATAACAACACCTGCCCCAATAAAACAAACTGCCTTATTATAAAGAATACCAGATGGAATAAGGTGAAATTTATATGTAACACCATTTGTAACAACAGTATGCCCTGCGTTACATCCACCTTGATAACGAATTATTAAGTCAGCCCTGCTTGCTAACAAATCCGTTATTTTAGCTTTTCCTTCATCTCCCCATTGAGCACCTATAACAACTGTATTTTTCATTAATTACTCCTTAATTGACTATTTCTTCAAACATTAAAAAAGTCGGGATAAACCGACTTTTAAATATACTTCTACTGTGCTTGCTGTTTTGCTTTTTGTTTAGCTTGAACATCCATCATTGCATTATGTGCCATCATATATACCGAACAAATTTTATAGTTCTTCAAATACCACGCACAATTTTCTTGCATACATACAATTTCAACTTGTGACCCTACACTCATCAACGGACAAAGTGGAATTGTTTTCTCTTCTGTAGACATATTTATCTCCTATAATTATTTTGCTAATTTTAACAAGTTGCAATTTTCACTGCGTTTTTTTTCTTCTTCTTTATATATTTTACACCGATTTATAATTTCGTCAAAGTCTATTAAGTGAGCATTGAAATCAGGCCCATCAACACAAGCGAATTTAGTTTCGCCACCTACTGTCAACCTGCAAGCACCACACATGCCGGTACCATCTACCATAATCGGATTCATACTTGCTTCTGTATAAATATTTTTGTCTCTTGTTAATTCTGCCACAGCCCTCATCATTGGCATCGGACCAACTGCAATCGCGTAATCAACTTTTTCTGAGTTAATAATTCTATCCAAAACTTGTGTCACAAAGCCCTTTTCCCCCAAAGTGCCGTCATCTGTAGTAATAAATAGTTCTGTGCAAGCATCTTTCATCTTATCTTGCCAAAAGATTAATTCTTTCGTCCTTGCACCCATTATCATATATACTTTGTTTCCTGCTTCTTTAAATGCTTTTGCAATCAGATAACATGGTGCAGCTCCGTAACCACCGGCCAAACATACAACAGTACCATAGTTTTTTATATGTGTTGGCTGACCTAAAGGTCCGACCAAATCAATCAATTCATCACCTGCATTGAATTGAGCAAGTTTCTTTGTGGAATACCCAACAGCCATAAATACAATTGTCAAAGCACCTGTTGATTTATCAACATCAGCAATTGTCAAAGGAACTCTTTCCCCATTTTCCTCTGCTCTGAATATTACAAATTGACCTGCTTTAGCGTTCCTTACAACATAAGGAGCTTCAATAACCATCTCATACTGGTTAGGACAAATCTCAGTTTTTGATAATATTTTATATCCCATACTAAAAGCCCTCTTAACAAATTAATGATAACATAAAAATACTATTTTTACATTATGAGTTTGTGGAAAAATTCCAATTTTTCCTACAAACTCCGGGGAACGGTTTCAAAGCAAGTTGTGTGCTATCCCACACACGACTTGCTTTTCACACACCTTAGGTCGGATGCGAAAAAGTTCAAAAAATTGTCATTTTTTGACTTTTTCCGTATCCTCTTATTGCAAATGACTTTTTGCAAATTCGCATCCACAATAATTTTGCCTATATATATTCAATTTTTTAGATATCTTATTTGTCTTTAAAAAACCGTCTTTCTTTTTAAAATCAAGGGCTAAGTATTCTAGTTCATACTTACTTGCCAAACATTCTCCAATATTTTTTATCATTTCAAAATTTTTATGGGGACTGATAACAAGAGAAGTTGTAAATAAAACAAAGCCAAGTTCTTTTGTTTTTTGAGCAGCATGGCCCAAGCGTAATTCTATACATTTTTCACAACGCTTTCCTCGTTCCGGTTCTTGTTCCAATCCACTTACATAATTTAAAAATTCTGTATGATTATATTTTTCTACAATCAATTCAACTTCAAAGTTCTCGCAAATTTTCTTTTGAGCATCTAAACGTCTGCGAAATTCTTCTTCTGTATCAAGATTTGGATTGCAAAAATATACGACAGGCAAATATCCCATTTCTTTTAATAATGAAATAGGATACCCAGAACAAATTCCACAACAAGCGTGTATTAATATATTTTTATTTTTTAACTGCACCATTTTGTTCTAATATGTCTTTTAACTTATTATATCCCCTAATTCCTACATACCGTTTCCCGTTAATAAACATTGTAGGAGTTGCATCTATACCGTAGTTATCACCGTATCTTACTTCTTTCTGCATTCTTGCAGTTGTTTCAGCTGAGCCAAAATCATTTACAAATTGTTCTTCATTAAAATTAAGTTTTTTTGCTAATTTTAACATAGCCTTCATATTTTTAGGTTGTTTCTCAAATAACAGAGAACTCATTTCCCAATAATTGCCTTGATTTCCTGCTGCAATAGCACCACTGCGGCTATCCAGAATATATCTCTCTATTAGAT
>JAKSUP010000164.1 GCA_024408905.1 bacterium | reverse complement strand
AAAGGTTGTGAAGTTGAACCTATGTCTACAGAGAAAAGTGAAAAAGCCCCTTCAAAGAAGCGTGGAACAGATGACATTAAAGCTACAGAGAATGGTGAAAAAGCCACTTCGAAAGGTTGTGAAGTTGAACCTATGTCTACAGAGAAAAGTGAAAAAGCCCCTTCAATAGATTTGGGAACAGAGCCTATCTCTACAGAGAAAAGTGAAAAAGCCACTTCAGAGGGCTTGATTTTAGGCAAATTTAAGTCTGTAGAGGATTTATCAAAAGCTTATACAGAGCTTGAAAAACATCAGGGAGAGAATTCAAGTGAGCTTGGAATTTTGAGAAAAAATGCTGCATCAATGGAAAATCTTGCACAAAGATTTCAGCAGATTTCAGGCATGCAGGGAGAACTTACGGAGTATTTGAACGAATACAAAAATAAGTACGACACACCTGAATATTTTCAAAACCAAAGTTTCAAAGAAATCTACAGAGAGGCTTTTAAACTGTTAGGCAGTGGACTTGATACGGATAAATTTGTGGAATTAATCGAAAATTATGCTAATTCAAGAATTTTGGAGAACGAAAAATCCAAACTTGCAAAAGAAGAAACTCAAAAAGTTTTAAGTTTGATGACTTATTCAAAAAATCCAAAATCTTCAATAATCCCACCTAAAAAAAGTTTTGATGAAATGTCTGAAAAGGAAGTAGATGAACTGCTTGAGAGGATTATTTAGTAAATAAAGAAAGGAAAAATTTATGACAACTCAAAAACAACTTATTGTAAATGCGTTTTCAAAAGCTTTCAACAAACATTTTTACAATGAATTAGTAATCGGAAAGCTTGCTCATTCTGAGATGAAAAATTCAATCAGCAAGGGTGACGAAGTTGATATCACAATGCCCGGAACTGTTCAATTATTTGATTATGACGGTGGCGATTTGCCTACAGCCGAAGCTGCAACTGTTTCAACTTGCAAAGTTAAAATTGATAACGGCAAAGCGTTCCATTTTGAATTATCAGAACTTGAAGAAAAAATGCTTGCTGAAAGCAACGACAATCCTGAAACTATGGCAAATTTGGCAAAAGATTATACTCAAGATGCAATCAAACAATTTGCTGCAGCTGTTGACTGTGCTTATGCTAACCTTTATACTCGTGCAGGTCACTATCTTGACGATAGCGGCAGCGCAATTGTATTAACATCAACTGTTGCCAGAGATATTTTGGCTTACATGCAAGCTAAATTCCAACGTGGTGACGGAAAAGGCCATACAAACTGGATTGACGGTCAAATGGTTTGCGTTATTCCTCCTGAATACCAATTCTTCTTGGGTAAATTAGATGAATTAAAGTACACGGAATCAGGTAAAGAACAAACAGAAAAAGGTTACATAGGTAACTTATGTGGTTGGGAAATTTTGGTATCTAACAATATTGCACAACCTGAAACAGGTGTGTTCTATCCATTATTCGGTGTTAAGGACAAAACTCTTGCTGGTGGTATATCTTCAGACTTGAATACAACTTACTACGTACCGGAAAAGAACTTTAACACTTGCTATAAAGGTTACGGTTTATACGGAGTAGGCGCTCCTCGTGCTGATTTATTAGGTGCTGTTAAGGTTTCAGCTACACTTGCTTTATCATAATTTTAAAAGAAAGGAAATATAAATATGGCTAGAGATATTATTAATGTTCAATATCCGACACTTGATCATTCTGAATCAGTCGCAAATATAGGTATTACAGAAACTACAGTTACTGTTGCCAATGGTATAACAATAGCTGATGCGTTTTCTAACAAAAATAACTCATTATTTATCGTTATTGCAAACAACGATGAAGATGAAGAAGACTCTGCTATGACAGTAAAGGCTGGAAATGCTTATCCTAATGCTATGTTAGGTGATATTACAATTGAAATCCCTGCAGGTGTTTCTGCTATTCAATTACAAGATTTATCTCGTTTTGAAAAAGCAGACGGTTCAATTGATTTGGATTTTGCTACAGGTTTTACAGGAACAATCTACGCAATAGCTAAATGGGCAGGCGTGAAAGAAGTTGCTCAATCATAAGGGTAAGGCACTAAGATACTGAGGCACTATGGCACTAATGTGCTAAAATACCGTGGAAATAGTTAAAATTTAGTTTGTTTAAGTGTTAAAGTGCTAATCGGTTTAAAGTGGCGAAACGCAAGCGTTTCGCCACTTCTTTACCCAGAAAATTTAAGGAGAAAACATGTACAAAATTAAATATATTCCGACAGGACACATCTTTGAACTCCCAGATATTGTTGCAAAGGATTTGAAATCAAAGTTCCCTGATGATTACCAAATTCTTGAAAAAAACGGGAAAAAAGTTAGAGATACTGTTAAAAAGAAGGTTGTAAAAGATGATAAAACTATTTATTCGCTTGTGGTTGAAAAATAAAAGGAGAAAATATGAAATCATTAGAAGAATTTTTACACGATTTAGGCGCACGTGAATCCGGTGGAAACTATAAAGCGTTCAATCGGTATGGTTACGCCGGAAAATACCAAATGGGCGAAATGGCACTTGTTGATGCAGGTTATTACAAAAAGCCGTCAGGCAGATACAACAATGATTGGACGGGTGTTTTTACGGGCAAAGATAATATAAAATCAATCTCGGATTTTTTGAATTCACCTGTAGCACAAGAAAATGCCCAAATTATTTATAAGCGCAAGCAATGGGGTTACTTAAAAGCAGTTGGTGCAACAAAATACTTAGGGAAAATAATTAACGGTTACACAATTACTGCCTCCGGTTTACTTGCAGGTGCGCACTTAAAAGGTGCCGGAACAGTTATTGAATACCTGAAATCAGACGGAAAAATTAATTCGAAAGATGCTTTTGGAACATCTGTTGAAAGCTATATGAAAAAGTTTTCTGGGTATGACGTAACCAAATTAATTGTTTAAAAAGGAGAAAATATGACTATAACATTACTTGATTTATATAATTCTGCAGCGACTCAAGAATGGGCTATGTATGATAATGATGCAACGTCCGGTTCAGAATTTGAAGATTCCTTGGTACTGGCTCTTAATAAAGCAATACTTGAAATATTTTCAAGTTACGATTTCCCGTTCAGAGAACGCACTCATTTAATTCTTACTATTCCGAAAGTTGATACATATGATGCTCCTCAAGGACTTATTAAAAAAGATTCTGACGGAAATCATTTAGTAAAATACAACTCTGCAGTTCTAAAACATATTGAAAACCCAAATACGCTTAATGCAAAAATTGGTACGCCTCAAGGGTTTTACTTGAAAAACAGCAACATCGTACTTTATCCGATACCGGCAGAAAAAGGGATTGTGACAATAGACTATTCAACTCTTGCTATTGGTGAAAACACTGAAGGTAAAGAAATTTATTCTTTAAAGAATGATACAGACACTCTTTCTGTGCCTGTTTATCTTGAAGAATTGGTTAAAGAAGCAATTATTACAAAAACAATGCTTAATACAATAGCATCAGAAACCGACGAAAACTATTCAGCCTATAAAAAACAAGCCGATAAAGCGTACAAATTATTAATCAAATATTCGAAAGGAGTGGTGGCAGAAAAAAATGTAAAAATATAAAGCAAAGCTTTAATTTTACATTTAAAAAATTCAAAGACTTTTCAGCATTTCTGCATCTTTTTATATATTTTGATGTATAAATGGCAGTTCCCTCTCCGAGGGAGAACGAATTTTCGGTAGGGTGCAGGCGAAGCCAAACCCGTAAGTTCGAGTCGGACGTTACTCCGACGAGAACCCGAATAATTCAAGACAGGGGTAGGGTGAGGGTTTTACTATATTTTATATTTTTCTTTATGTGCGTTTTCTTCTCTTTTTTAGCAATGAAAAGAGAAGAAAACGCACCCAAAAGAAGAGAAAAACAGCTAATGTTCAGAGCAACCTGCGGTTGCAGGGCAGAATGGATGTAGCAGGCATAGCCTGCACTCTTAGGCTCGCTAAGTGACGCTCGCCATGGTAACCCCGAACGTTTTTTAGTGAGGTAGTCGGTTGGGCATTCTTGTCCAAAAAACTTACCCACAACCCTATTTACCCCTTTACCCCCCAAAAAAAGTTTTGTAGGGTAGACTTTAGTCTACCGGAATAAATTATGCCTAATCGACACGA
>JAKSUP010000163.1 GCA_024408905.1 bacterium | reverse complement strand
TTTTAAAAATTTCAGCACCTGGGAATATATTTTTTGTAAACATTCTTTTTTAGGTGGCAAGGTATTTTTGAAATAATCCATTGTCACATTATAGCCAATGTCAATAAGTTTTTTCCTGCCTTCTTCATTCAAGTTAAGATCTGCAAAGAAAATGTCGCCTGTATTAATATTTATAATATCGTATCTGTCGTTTTGACCGAATAAGCTGACCATAAAATCAGTCGCTATACCTGTAACGCAGCTATAAATTGTATTAATAAAAGATATAGGATTTTTTTCTGCTTTACCATAATCGCCTTCCAGTCTGAATTCAAGAATTCTACTCTTAGTATTTTTTAATGTTTCAGAACTGTTCCACATAGGAGAACCCTTCTGTAAATCCCCATCGACAAGGCTTCTGCCATTATATTCATATGGTGGCATCAGACCGGGCATACTTGACGAAATTCTTATAGCACGTGCTATCTCAAAATATTTTGAATTATTTTTAGAAAATTCATAGTTTTCAAATTTTTTCAAATCTGTAGAAAAAATAACCAGTTCTTTTTCAAGATCTTCAAATGAAAGTTTTGCCTTTTTCTTATCCGGAAATTTTCTTGAAATAAGTTCATTTAACCAATCGACAAATATTTCACCCCTACTTATTGCAAAAGGTTTGCCTATGCCTAAATGAATATCTTTAAATAAATCAAAATTAACCTTCATAAATATATTTTCAAGTTCATAAGATTTATACCCACAAGCAACCAGTGTTGCAAAAATAGCACCCACAGATGAACCAGCAATAATATCAAATTCAACATTCAACTCTTCCAATGCACGTATAGCACCAATATACGCCATACCACGCACAGCACCACCACCAAATAAACAAGTGTATTTTAAAGGATTAGTTACTTTATTTGAATTATTTTCAGATACCATTTTCGATTTCTTTCTTTACTTTAATGATTTTAGCATAGATTTGTGTTAAAATCTAATTGACAGTTGGGTAGTTAGGAGAGGGATATTTAAAATGGGTCAAACTCTTGTAGAAAAAATTATTTCAGAACATGCCGGAAAGCCAGTTCATGCCGGCGAATTAGTCATATCAAAAGTGGACGTTGCTGCCGTTCAGGATGGCACCGGACCTCTTACAGTCCAAGAGTTTAAAAAATTAGGTAAAACAAAGTTACACAATCCTGAACGCTCAATTTTGTTTATTGACCATGCTGCACCAAGTCCAAGAAAAGAACTTTCTAACACGCACATGGTATTAAGAGAATTTTCTAAAGAATACGGAGCAGTACTATCTGACGTAGGAGCCGGCGTCTGCCATCAAAGATTAATTGAAACTTTTGTTAATCCCGGGGAAGTTCTGGTAGGTGCTGATTCCCACACATGCACATCAGGAGCTTTAGGAGCTTTTGCAACAGGGATGGGCTCAACAGATATTGCTGTTGCAATGGCACTCGGTAAAACTTGGCTAAAAGTTCCTGCCACTATTAAAGTCGTAGTAACCGGCAAATTTAGAAAAGGAGTATGCTCTAAAGATTTGATGCTATATTTTATTGGTATGATTGGAGCAGACGGTGCAACATATAATGCATTAGAATTTACAGGTGACACCATTGATAACATGTGTATGTCCGAAAGATTTACACTTGCTAATATGGCAGTAGAAGCCGGTGCTAAGTGTGGTTTATTTATTGCAGATAATAAAACTAAAGAATTCTTAAAAGAACGTGGTAGAGAAGATAAATTCAGACAAATTCTTCCTGATAAAGATGCCGTATATGAAAAAATTATTGAAATACACGCTGAAGATGTTCCTCACACAGTATCTTGTCCTCATACGGTAGATAATACAAAGCCCGTTGATGAACTAAAAGATGTTAAAGTTAATCAAGTTTATGTTGGGACATGTACAAACGGAAGAATTGAAGACTTGAGAATCGTTGCAGATATCTTAAAAGGAAAAACCGTAAATCCTGATGTTAGAATGCTCATCTGTCCTGCTTCTAAAGATGTATACATAAAGGCTTTAGAAGAAGGTCTAATTGACATTTTTGTAAAAGCAAACGCTGCAATTATAGCACCGGGATGTGGACCTTGCGTTGGTGTTCATGCCGGAATCCTCGGAGACGGAGAAGTCTGTTTAGCAACTCAAAACCGTAATTTCCAAGGCAGAATGGGAAATACCAAGGGGTTTATTTATTTAGCATCACCGTATGTTGCAGCATACACTGCCCTTAATGGTTATATTTCTGCAAGCTAAAAGGAGAAAATATGAATCTACTATTATTAAAACAGTTAGCTATATTAAGCGCTTTTGCCGGAGTAATATTGGGGTTAATAACCGTAATCCCATATATCAGCGCTCTAAGTTTCTTTATATTAATATTCTTTTTATCAGCTTTTGTCTTAGTTTATTTAAAACAAAATGATTTAATCGGTATTATTAGTATCAAGGAAGGCTGTATCTTTGGTGGAGTTATAGGATTTGTTTCGTTTATAACATTCTCGGTTGTATACACACCAATTAGCATGATCTTAGGAGCATTAATTCCATCATATACACAAGGGTTTATGCGTTATTTCTTAACAGGTGGTTTTATCTCAATATTTGTAATGTTTTTCTTAGTTCTTTTAATGGCTGTTATCAGCGCATTATTTAATGGTTTTACAGGTCTTGTAACTGCTTATATATATGAACTTATTACAGGCATGAAAAAAGAAGCCGATGAAAACAACAGCATTGATTTTGAAATCAAATAGGCGGGGGTAAATATAGGGTAAATATAGAGTAAATATAGGGTAAATAGGGGTAAATAGGGGTAAATAGGGGTAAATCAGGGCAGATTGGTATAAATTAGAATAATCGGATATAAATAATAAGTTAATACGAGGTAGCACAATGACATTTGAATCAAAAATAAAAACAATAGAATGGGTTGACGGGTATTCAAGAATGGTTGATCAAACCGTTATCCCTTATGAATACAAATTTATAAATGTTACATCCGGTGATGACATGTATAATGCAATAAAAACAATGATCGTAAGAGGGGCGCCTGCAATTGGCATAGCCGGAGCGCACGGTGTTGTTTTGTACGCACAAGCATTAGAACATTCATCCTCAGTTGAAGAATTTAAGGCAAAACTTATTGAAAAAGCACAATACATGAAAACATCACGCCCAACAGCAGTAAATCTTATGTGGGCTTGCGAAAAACAAATCGAAATTATTAAAAATTCAAATTCTGATATTAAAGGCATTATTGAAGAACTTACAGAAAATGCTATTAAACTTGAAAATGAAGATATTGAAATTAATAAAAAAATTGGCGAATATGGTTCAGAAGTCGTTCCAAAAGGAGCAACAATTTTGACTCATTGCAACGCGGGAGCATTGGCTACAGTTGGATATGGCACAGCACTTGGTGTTGTACGTTCTGCTTACGCAAAAGATAATACAATACAAGTTTTTGCTGACGAAACTCGTCCAAGACAACAAGGGGCAAGAATTACAACCTTTGAATTAACAATGGATAAAATTCCTGTAACATTGATTACTGACGGGATGTGTTCATACTTTATGAAAAAAGGTATGATTGATATGGTAGTAGTTGGAGCAGACAGAATTGCTGCTAACGGTGATACTGCGAACAAAATAGGAACATACACAGTTGCAATTGCAGCAAAATACCATAATATTCCATTTTATATAGCAGCTCCTTTATCAACCATTGATACTTCTATAAAAACCGGAGCAGAAATCCCAATAGAAGAGCGTTCTCATGAAGAAGTTACCCACATAAATGGTAAACGTATTTGTGCTGAAGGAGTAAATATAATCAATCCGGGATTTGATGTCACACCTAACGAACTAATTGCAGGCATCATAACAGAAAAAGGAATATTAAGACCTAACTACAATCAATCTATAGCAGAAGCTTTTAACAATTAATATCTTAATGTTAAGTTTTGTAACATTTTTATTAAATTTATGCCAAATTGCTAAAGTTTTTGGCAAAAATGCCGATATACAAAATAGAAAAGGGACAAAACTTAAGGTATCGGAAAATGGGACTTAACATTTCACAAACAAATTCATTTAACTTTGAAAGCAGAGAAAACTTAAAAAATGCTGCAAAAAACATTTTGGCTAAAAAAGGAACATCAGAAGAGGCA
>JAKSUP010000162.1 GCA_024408905.1 bacterium | reverse complement strand
AGAGGGTGTAACTACATCTGCCCCAATGGGGAAGTACCCGAAGGGGGTAGGGGGTTCTGCAAGACAAAAGTATAGCTGACCCCTCACCCTAACCCTCTCCTAAAAAGGAGAGGGAATAGTAAACTCCTCCTAAAAGAGGTAAAAGCATGATAATTGTTGGGTTTCACCCAACCTACGCGACTATTAACAGGAATAAGATAAATAACTTCCTCTCCATAGGAGAGGGAAATGAGAGTCGACACCTTACCCTCGCGACGTTACTTTGTTGTTTCTTTTGCAAGGAGAGGGAAAACTACTCGCTTATTTATACTTATACCGTTTATCTGCCTTTTATGTTATTATTTAGGTATGGCAATAATTTCTGATGATGACAAAATTATTAATACGGGAGTTAAGAAAAATCCTAATATCAAAATGGAGTCGATAGAATACGATAAAACTTTCGAAAATTCTATTCGACCGAAGGATTTTGATAATTATATAGGTCAAAGCGAATTAAAAGAAACATTGAAAGTTACTCTTGAAGCAGCAAAACTTAGAGAAAAACCTCTTGACCATATGCTGTTTTATGGGCCTCCCGGACTAGGTAAAACGACAATTACAGGGGTTATAGCTTCCCAAATGGGTGTAGAAATCAAAATAACTTCAGCACCTGCGTTAGAACGCCCACGGGATATTATCGGAATTTTGATGTCATTAAAAGGTGGTGAAATACTTTTTATTGACGAAATTCATAGGCTTAATAAAGTTGCAGAAGAAATTCTTTATCCTGCTATGGAAGATTTTACTCTCGATATGACAACAGGGAAAAGTCAAACAGCAAAAACTTTGAGAGTCCCTATTCCAAAATTTACACTGATTGGTGCTACAACCAAAGCCGGTGATTTATCCAGTCCGTTGCGTGACAGATTTGGTATGATTCACAGGCTCGAATTTTATACTGTGGAAGAACTTGCTCAAGTTGTTATGAGAACGGCGAAAATTCTAGAGATAGAAATTACATCAGACGGTGCTAAAGCTATAGCTATGCGTTCTCGTGGCACACCTCGTATTGCAAACAGGCTTGTAAAAAGAGTATCTGATTTTGCGATAGTCAAATATGACGGTTTGATTGACGAAAAAGTCGCAAATGAATCTTTGGACATTTTAAAAATAGACAAATTTGGGCTTGATACAACAGATAGAGCCTTGTTGAATTTGATTATAGAAAAATACGATGGTGGCCCTGTCGGAATTGAAACAATTGCAGCAGCATTAAGCGAAGATGTAAGAACGATAGAAGATGTTTGTGAACCGTATTTACTACAGGCAGGATTTTTACAAAGAACTCCGAGAGGAAGAAAAGTTTCTCCGGAAGGGTACAGACATTTAGGACTAAAACAGGCCTCAGAGCAAACCACACTTTTTGATTTTTAAGGATATATTATGAAAAAGCTTATAGTTTTATTTATTGTCTTTATATTGAATGGGCTTTGTGTTTTTGCACATGATTCAGGTGCAGAATTTTTACCTCGCCAAATAGGTGTGGTAGAAAGTGTTGAATATGAAGATATCGATGCTAACACTGATTACCCACAAGTTAGGCAAAGAGCAATTGTAAAATTGTTGAACACGGAGTCAAAAGGTGGTGAAATAGGTGTTGTAAATATGATAACAGGTAATCCTCAGTATGATATAAATTTAAAAAAAGGTATGAAAATTATTATACATTCAGAAGATTCTGATGGTGGGATTGTAAATTCGGTTGAAGATGTTCAACGCTCAGGTGTACTTGTTTTTTTAAGCTTAATTTTTTGTGCTTTGCTGATATACGTCGGAAAGAAAAAGGGTTTATACAGTCTTGTCTCAATTATACTGACTTGCGTGCTGATATTTTATGCATTAACGCCAATGATTTTACACGGAATTCATCCTGTACTGGCAACCGTAATTGTTTGTTTGGTATCTACGGCTTTAACGATGTATTTGGTCGGGGGATTCAATAAAAAAAGTACATCTGCAACTATTGGTTGTACTTTGAGTATAATTTTTGCTGGATTGTTATCATACTTAACTGTAAAATTAGCGTATTTAACAGGTTTCGCCGGTGAGAATGTAATGTTTTTGTATACGGCACATCCGGAACTGAATTTTATCGGGATTTTGATTTCTGCAATGATTTTAGCAACTCTGGGAGCTGTAATGGATGTCGCTATGTCAATTGCAAGTACAATAAATGAAATTTATTCGGTTGATAATACAAAAACTGTCAAAGAATTGTTTAAATCCGGCATGAATGTCGGCAGAGATATAATAGGCACTATGGCAAATACGTTGATTTTGGTTTATATTGGTGGTTCTTTGCCTTTACTTCTTTTAGCAAACAATATTGATTTATATAAGTTTATTAATTTGAACCAAGTGGTTACAGAAATTGCATCAGCTTTAATAGGAAGCTGTGCAATTGTAATTTGTGTTCCTTTGACAGCTATAGTGGCTTCTAATTTAGTTAGGCTAACGCATGAAGAACCGTTTGAATAATGTTTACTTTTAAAACCTTGAGTGCTATACTTTTGTTTGTAAGGCTTATAGCCTAATGGAGAGAGGTTTTAATAATGAATATAAAAGGTATATTAATTACTCTATGCGCAATTTGTTTGTGCGCTAATACAGTTTATGCAGGAACATTTAATGCAAATGCAAAAACAAAAAGGGTTCCGGCCGGGACACTTTTCCAGATAGAATTTCTTCAACCTGTAAGTACATATTCAGGGATGCAAGGAGATTCTTTTGTCGCAACACTAAAAAATGAGCAATCAAGTGGAACAAATATCATATTACCTATGGGAACAGTAGTCCGTGGCAGTATACAAGATGTTAAAACTGCAAAAAGATTTTCACGTGGTGCGAAACTTTATTTAGATTTCGACCATGTTGTTACTCCAACCGGTAGACAAATCCCTCTTGATATGTCAGTTGTATCTTACGAAAATATATATTATGACGGTGGATTATATAAAAATTTAGGCTATAAAGAAGCTGTTCAAGAAAATTATGAAAAAGGTGTGCAAATTACAAAAAATGCAACAAATTATGGCTTAAAAGCAGGTGAATCTGCTCCGGGGATACAATATTTGACAACACCATTTTGTGCCGTCGGTGGCTTTATCGGTGGAGTCGGTTATTTTGTCGGCGATACCGTAGCAGATATGTTTAGAAAAGGTAAAGAAGTTTATATAAATCAAGGCGATGTTCTCACGGTTAAACTTCTTAATCCAATAGATATTCCTGTATACTAAATCTTTATATTATGTTGAATAAGTTTGCCCCGAAATTATTTACCCAAGGCATTTACTCAAGGTATTTATACAAGGTATTTGCTCAAAATATTTGCTCAAAATATTTACCCAAAATATTTTCCCAAAATCTTTACCCCCCCCAAAAAAAAAGCCTCTTTGGGGAGAGGCGAGGGGAATTTAGTTAATAGGTATACACTTCACATTAAGTTTCTAGAGTAAAATTTTTAGAACTGAGGAGCCCATTTTTCTGCATCTTTTCGAGCTTTCTCTTTATATGAATCTAGTTGAGCACGTGCCATACTCAACCTTTGTTGAATATCTGTAACTTCAAGTTCTATTTCTTTTTCTTTTTCGCTTATAACATTTGCTTCTTGTTGTTTTAATGCTTTTAAGGATTCTTCTTTAAACTGAGCGTAAGCACTCATATTGATTTGTTGTTGAGCAATAGGATCTGTAACCATTGGTATTCGTCCCATCATTTGCATATATTGCATATTTTGCATAGCACTCATTGAGCTTGCTTGATCAGAATATTGTGCAAACATTGTAGCTCTCGGTAAAATTTCAGGGGATAATCCTGCAATATTATTCATGGTCATTATGGATGAACTTCCCAACCTGCTTGCATACTTTTGGTAATGGGACAGTTCAGTCTGGCGAAGTATGAGCTCTTTTTCGAGCTCATGTATTTCGCGAGTTAATCTCATCGTCATCCAAAATTCGACTAACATAATGAACCTACCTTAACTTTACTAACCTTTTTTTTGTAATTTAAAACTAACCTTTTTAACCTTACATCATGATAAAGTATTTTTGTTTTTAAAAATTGCTAATTTTTTAATAATTGTGAAGTTTTGTTAAGATGAGATATAAAAATATTTTCTGGATGTAGAATATAAGTATATTAGAGGAGCCTTTACAATGAT
>JAKSUP010000161.1 GCA_024408905.1 bacterium | reverse complement strand
TCTTTGATCAAATATTTGATCATGTAAAAGTTCGTGTTCTGGCCTTCAGCGATCCATGGACTTATATTGATAAACAAGGATATCAAATAACACAATCACTTTTTGCTATAGGCAGTGGAAAATGGTTAGGTACCGGTCTTTTAAAAGGAAACCCTAAAGCGATTCCATTTGTGGATGCTGATTTTGTTTTTTCTTCTATTTGTGAGGAATTAGGTTCCATCATTGGTATATGTATTATTCTTATTTGTTTATGCAGCTTCTTTATGATTATGGCCATTGCATCTAAAATGAAGGATAATTTTTACCGATTGGTTTCATTTGGTATTGGTATTATGTACATATTCCAAATCTTTTTAACAATCGGAGGAGGAATTAAATTTATCCCTCTTACAGGAGTAACTTTGCCACTAATCAGTTATGGTGGTAGTTCTGTAATGACAACCATGATAATGTACTTCATTGTTCAAGGTATTTATATTAAAGAATGTTCTATGGAGAAAATGGAAGAAATTGAATTAGCTCCGGAAGAAAGCTTTAAAAATGTCAAAAGGAAAAAAGACAAAAAAGAGCAAGAAGAACAAGCTACGCAAAATAATTTGGTTGAAAACCTTTCGAATATTGTATTAAAACAAAAAAAGAGTCCGGTAATTGTTTCAGGTTTTATGTTCACAGTATTATTCGCATCAATGGTTGGATATTTATGCAATTTTGTAAAAAATGATCAGGAGGAAATGTTGAATAATACATATAACTCCAGACAACAATTATTGGCTGTACGAAATTACAGAGGAACTATTTTTTCCGCTGATGGAGACGCTTTGGCAGAAACAGTATTAGATTCTAATAATAAAGAATGGAGATATTATCCCTATAAGAATTTATTTGCACATGTAGTTGGTTTTTCAACAAATGGTAAAATGGGTGTTGAAGCTATGGCAAATTATTATTTGATAAATACTCATGAATCCATTCCTAACAGAGTTGCAAATTCCATGGCCGGACGCAAAAATTTGGGGGATAATGTTTATACTACCTTAGATGTAAACCTTCAAAAAATAGCAGATGACCAACTTTCTCTTTATAAGGGATCTGTCATTGTTACGGAGGTTAAAACAGGAAAAATACTTGCTATGGTATCTCATCCGGATTTTAATCCTAACGAAATTGAGAAAATTTGGGATGGCTTGATTGAGGATGAAAACAGTACTGTACTTGTAAACAGAACGACCCAAGGTTTATATCCCCCTGGATCAACCTTTAAAATTTTAACAGCATTAGAATATATCAGAGAAAATCCTGAGGATTATTTGAATTATCAATATGATTGTTCAGGAACCTATACAAACGGAAATAATAAAATCAGTTGTTACCATAAATCAGTTCATCATACAGTTGATTTTATGAAATCCTTTGCGAAATCATGTAATTCTTCTTTTGCAAATATAGGAATGAGTTTAGATCGAGAAAATTTCAAAAGTACTTTAGAAGGTTTATATTTTGGCAAAGAACTTCCAATTTCTTTGAAATGTGCATTAAGTCAATATAATTTACCTCTGAGCGGAGGAGATTCAGAAGTAATGCAAACTGCAATCGGTCAAGGAAAAACATTAATAACACCAATGCAAATGCACTTAATTACATCTGCGATTGCCAATGATGGAGTGCTGATCAAACCCTATTTGTTGGAAAAGGTTGAAAGTACAGAGGGAGAATTAATTAAAAAATTTGAAACCGAAAAAATTCAGACCACTATTACAAAGGAAGAGGCAAATATTTTAAAGGAACTTATGGCAATGGTTGTTACAGAAGGTACAGCTTCTAAATTATCGGATTTAGATTTTTCCGCAGCCGGAAAAACAGGAAGTGCAGAATATAGTAATGTGAAAGGCGAAAGTCATGCTTGGTTTACCGGCTTTGCTCCTGCTGATAATCCTGAAATATGTGTCACAATTATTGTGGAAGGTGCCGGCAGTGGAGGAGATTATGCAGTACCTATTGCTAAACAAATATTTCAAGAGTATTTTAACAGATAAAAAATAAGGGTTGAAGTAATTGCTTGAATAGATTATACTTGTTTTAGGTCAAGTATGACACACCAGTCAGGAGGAATTGCAATGATAGAAGCAACAAGCTGTGGTGGTGTGGTAATTTTTCGAGGAAAAATTTTACTCCTGTATAAAAATTTTAAGAATAAGTATGAAGGATGGGTTTTACCAAAAGGCACTGTTGAAGCGGGCGAAGAATATACAGATACTGCTTTGAGAGAAGTAATGGAAGAATCCAGTGCTAAAGCCACTATTATTAAATATGTGGGAAAAAGCCAATATACCTTCTCTGTACCGGAGGATATTGTTTCTAAGGAAGTTCATTGGTATTTAATGATGGCTGACAGCTATTACAGCAAACCACAGAAGGAAGAATACTTCGTTGACTCAGGCTTTTACAAATATCACGAAGCTTATCATTTACTTAAATTTTCAAATGAAAAGCAGATTTTAGAAAAAGCTTATTCTGAGTACTTGGAGTTGAAAAAGAAGAATTTATGGGGCAGTACCAAATATTAAAATATTTGGTACTGTTTTCTATTTCAGAGATAAATCATTTCTTTCAGCAAGATTAATAATTTCATTATTGGAATTTTTTAACATCGGCCTTGATAAGGTTGTTGAATTAATTAAAAATACATCCCACATAGAATCATCATTCAAAACAACAGTTGTACCAATTTGTGCATCGGCAATTTTTCGCATAACAGGAAGCAATAATTCTGCATCATATAAATTCATATTCTTTTCAAAATAATCACTAATTTTAAGTGGACTTATTGCAGACCGGTACGTTCTTGAAGAAGCCATGCCAATGTAGGCATCAATAATAGACATATATTTTGCATAAACATCAATCTGCTTATCCTTTAAGGCAAATGGATAGCCTGTACCATCAATACGCTCATGATGCATTAATACAGTATTTTTAATATGTTGATCTATTTCTAAGGGTTGAATTAATTGATAGCCGACTCTTGTATGATTTTTTAAAGATAATTGTTCTGCTTCAGACAGTTTACCAATTTTCCATAATAATTCAGAAGGAAGAACAAATTTCCCGATATCATAAAAATAGCCTGATAAAATCATTATTTCCTTTGCTTCTTTATTCATAGATACCCAATCCGCAATTGTTCCTGCCAACAAAGCAGAAGATAGAGCATGAGAATAAGTCATCTCTTCTTCTGTAGGAACCATATGGAAAAGATAATCTAATAAATTAGCTCCACCTTGAGCTTTATCGTATAATTGATTATACATAGAAAATAATATATCTGTACTTGGCGGAATTTTATTATTTATAAAATCCTGCATTATTTTATAAAAATCCTGAAGTGTTTTTTGATATAAAACTTCAAAGTCGCGAAATCTATCTGAATAAATCAGTCTTTCATAATGAGTAGTAGCAAAATCTATATTTTCTTTTATGGAAACACACATTATGGAATATCTTTTTAGTTTTAAAATGATATTTTCATCCAGTGTAGTATCAGCAGTATATATGGTGTTATTCTGAAAAATAACATCTTCACCTAAGACCATTCCGGGTTTTAATTCTAATACAGCAACTGTCTTCATTGTCTTGCCTCCATTTTATGTTATATATAAAGTATAAAATATTATATTATGATGTCAAACAAATTTTCTGTTTCTTGTTACAAAAATTTTGTAATTGTGATATAATAGAACATAATTGTAATTTAAGAAAGGAGAGCTATGAAGAAGGAGCTTTCATTTTATCCAAGTTTATATATCGGAAAAAGCATTAAGCCCAAAAAAGTGGATAAAATAAAAAGAAAACTTGCTAAGAAACCGCTTCTTTGTTCTCAGTTTTTGATTACGATTGCTTCAAATCCAAAGGATCAATTGGATATATTTTCTGCAAGACAATTGGTACAATCCTATTACGACAAATATCCGCCTTATATTATTGGTATTGCAGCGGATTATGATGAGGCTGTAGAAATTGTTGAATTGATAGTGAAAGAATGTTACCTAAATAGAGGAGATTATTCTCTGAGGGAGTTTTTGTTATGTTAGGTCTTTTATTAAAACTTTTAAGTATTATTGGTATAGTTCTTTTATCATTACTTGTAATCCTGATTGTTGTTATTCTTGTGGTTTTATTTTGTCCGATTTCCTATAAAATTAAGGGAACAAAAAACCAAGAAGAAACA
>JAKSUP010000160.1 GCA_024408905.1 bacterium | reverse complement strand
CCCATAGCAGCAAGATCAGGCTCTGCATTTTCCTTAACTAAATAAGCAAATTTCTGACGATCGGAAACCATTTCTTCCAAAGCCATCTTTCCAACGATTTCACGAACATTACCTTCCAAAACTTCTCTTGCAACACGACCGATATATTCTGAATTCTTATTCAAGAAGTTCTGTGCTGCCAATTTCAAAAGTTCTTCTTTATCACTGATTTTAACGTTTACAGTTGCATCAACATTAATATTAATGTAGTCAGCTGTTGGTACAGCATTTGATGTTCTAACATCAATAGGAATTAACTGAAGATTCAATTCATCTTTTCTTTCCAAGAAAGGAATTTTGATTCCGGCTTTACCAATTAAAACCTTAGGTTTCTTTCGAATACCTGAAATAATGACTGCTGTGTCGGGTGATGCTTTTACATAACCCATAAAGAAAATGATTGCCAACAAAATTACAATTGCGGCAATTGGAATAATAGTGATTAACATATCTTCCATAGTATACTCTCCTTTGCAAAATTTATTATATTTTGATTATATCAATAATATATTTATAAATAAATTCATAAATAGAAACAATAACATGTAATATTTATTGTCAAAATGCACTTTATTCTTTTTTTACCTCTTTTGCATTTTCTTTAACTTGGTGAACTTTCTTATATTCATTAACCAAACTGTCATGTTCTTCTTTACTGCTGACAAATTTTTGTCCATACCAAAGATTATCATCCTCAGTACGGTCTTTCTTTATATGATCAGGTATATATTCTTCAATACCATCCTCACTTATCATACAAGCATTCACATAATACTTACTATTTGTCGGCAATTCTTTTTTCTTTAAGGTCGCATTAATAACAGACTTCATAGCCGCATAAATAACTGCAAAAATAGGTACACCTACAATCATACCTCCAATGCCGAAAATACCACCGAAGAAGGTAATTGCAAAAATGACCCAAAAGCCTGCCAAACCGGTTGAATTACCAAGAATCTTAGGTCCTAAAATATTACCATCAAACTGCTGCAAAGCTAAAACAAATAATACAAAGTATAAAATATTTAATGGCTTAGTAGGATCAACCACAAATACCAAGAAGGTAGAAGGAATTGCACCTATAAACGGTCCAAAGAATGGAATTACATTAGTAAATCCAATAATTACACTAATAAGCGGCGCATAAGGAGTACCCATTAATGTTGTTCCTATAAAACAAAGCATACCAATAATAACGGAATCAACAACCTTACCACCTATAAAACCAACAAAAGTTCTATGCGTAAATTTGAAATCGTTAATAATGATATTTGCAACATCCTTTTTAAACAAAGCATATATAAATTTTTTAGCTTGTCCCGCAAATTTCTCTTTACTAATCAAAATATACACAGAAATAATTAAACCAATAACAAAATTCCAAGCAATTTTAAAAACATTTATAATGCTTAATGAAACCGTCATAATCAAATCGCTGGCTCTTGATAAAATATTTTCATTAACAAATGTTTCTATTTCAACGGAGTAACGATCCAGTAATCCCCAGACTCTATCTCTGAAGGTCGGGTTATCATCCAACAAATCATATGCCCACTGCTTACTGTTATCAACATAGGTATCAAAATTATCATAAATATTTTTAATACTGGGAACAATTTCCGACAGCATCATGGAAACCAATATATGAATAATAATATAAAATAATAAAATCGTAATAATAATACCAATACAACGCATCATTGTCTTACTGCGTAAAGATTCTTTTATTTTAAATATACCAAATATTTTTTTGAGTACTCTTTGTTCTACAAAATTTAATACCGGCGACAATAAATACGCAACAACAAGCCCAACAATAACCGGAGTTAAAATTTCAAGTATTTTTGTAAAACCATCATTAATATTCACGCCATGGAATAAAAGATAATAAAATAAGATACTACCTGCGATAACAAGAAAGGCTGTAAAACCCCAACGAAAAAATTTATTATTGAAACGAAATTTCATAAAAGTGATTCCCCTTTTATCAAAATATGCTACTATAATATAATACAATGAATCCACTAATATCACAAGTAAACTTTTATAAAAATATGCATTTTTTGTTGTATGAAAATATAAAAAAGTTTAAGATATAATTTAGATAAATATTATAGAAAAAAGAACGACTGAGGAATGTAAAACATGAAATTGCAACAAGTATTAAGTTATGTACGAAAAGCGGTTGATGATTACCATATGATAGAAGAAGGGGATAAAATTGCAATTGGTATATCAGGTGGCAAGGATAGTCTTACCTTATTGTATGCCTTAAATAGTTTGAAACGTTTTTACCCTAAAAAATTTGATATTCATGCAGTAACTGTTGATTTAGGCTTTGACAATCTTAACCTTGATAAAATTTTAGAATTATGTCAAGAATTAAATGTAGAGTACACAATTGTAAAAACAGAAATTGCAAATATTGTTTTTGATGAAAGGAAAGAATCCAATCCTTGTTCTCTCTGTGCAAAAATGAGAAAAGGTGCATTAAATGATGCCATTAAAGCTGCGGGCTGTAATAAAGTTGCTTACGCCCATCACAAGGATGATGTTGTAGAAACCATGCTCATGTCATTGATTTTTGAGGGTAGATTTCACACCTTCTCTCCTGTTACCTATTTAGATAGAACTGACATTACCGTAATCAGACCATTAATGTATATGAACGAGGTAGATGTTATAGGCTTCGTAAATAAATATAATGTTCCGGTTGTAAAAAGCCCCTGCCCCGCAGATGGTTACACGAAAAGAGAATATATCAAAAATTTATTACGTACCTTAAATTTAGAAAATCCGGGTGTAAAAGAAAGAATGTTTACCGCAATCCAAAACGGCAATATGAAAGGATGGACTGATTATTTTGGCAGTACTAAAAAGTGATAATTATCATGATGAACAAAACAGACAAAATGTAATAAAAATCAGAGCTGTAATGGATACTCTTCCCCCCTTTTGTAAATCTTTTTTCAGGGGGATTGAAGAATATACTTCAACCAGAACCCGCTTGGCCTATGCCTATGATATACGTCTGTTTTTTGAATTTTTACATGAAAAAAACAGTTTTTGTTCAAAAATGAATATTACAGAATTTCCAATTTCTATATTAGATCAAATCGGTCGTGAAGATATTGAAGAATATTTGGAATATATTACCTTATACCAAAAAGATGGTAAAGAAATCGCAAATGAGGAACGTGGAAAAGCAAGAAAACTGGCTGCCCTCAGAACTTTCTATAATTATTACTTCCAAAATGAGCAGATTCAAAAAAATACTGCGGCCTTAGTTCCTTTACCTAAAAGGCACGAAAAAGAAATTATTCGTTTAGAACCTAATGAGGTTGCAATCTTATTGGACCAAGTTGAAGCTGGAACCAAATTAACAGGCAAAGAATTAACCTATCATAAAAAAACGAAAATTCGTGATGTCGCTTTATTATCTCTTCTATTAGGCACCGGAATTCGTGTATCTGAATGTGTTGGTTTAGATATTAATGATGTGGATTTCGATAATGGCGGAATCAAAATTAGAAGAAAAGGTGGTTATGAAGCTGTTGTTTATTTTGGTGATGAAGTAGAAATTGCTCTGTTGGATTATCTTGAGCAACGAGAACAAATGATACCGGTATCCGGTCATGAAAATGCCCTATTTTTATCCTTGCAAAATAAACGAATTAATGTTCGCTCTGTAGAAATGCTTGTTAAAAAATATGCATCAAGAGTAACAACCCTGAAAAAAATAACCCCTCACAAATTACGCAGTACTTACGGTACAAATTTATACAAAGAATCCGGTGATATTTATCTTGTAGCAGATGTATTAGGCCACAAAGACGTTAATACAACCAAAAAGCATTATGCAGCATTAGAGGATGAACGTCGCAGAAAAGCCGCTAATATCGTTAAATTAAGAGAACCATAAAATATACTGAAATTAAAATCCCTCAAGTGTTACAATCATAGCAGCACCGAGGGATTTTTAAATGTGAAAGATTATAAAATTATTAGATAATAAGCGGACTAAAAACACATTATAAATTAAACTCTGTAGAATAATAAGGAATGACGATTTCCTGTCCTTTCTTAATATCGCCATTTACATTTAAATGATTAATACTACAAATTTCTTTGATAAAATCATTTTTTCCTTTGTAGAAATCATAGTCAATATATTCATCAGCAATTGTCCAAAGCGAATCACCTGCTCCGACTG
>JAKSUP010000016.1 GCA_024408905.1 bacterium | reverse complement strand
GGGCAACATCATCTAACGAATTATTAAGAAAAGATGCTGATATGTTGCTTCAAATTCGCTGTAAAGAGCTTAAATTTATTATTGCGAGCAGATATGCAACAATAACCAACGAAATCTACAACGGATACAAAGCACTTGAGAGATATTTTGAAGAAATATCCAAGTTTTATTCACCGGTTTGTTAAAAATGATTAAGTAATCAACAACTTATTCGCAATTTTTGTTTTTACGTGTTTTCTGATTAGTGGAAGGCAAACATGTTATTATCACCTGTTAATGTAAATACTGTTCAGAACACGCAAAACTCAGTATTAGCGCCATCTTTTGAGCACGCAAAAAATAAAAACAACTATTCAACAAAACAAAAAGCTTTAGTTGCAACAACAAGTGCCGTTGGCGTACTTGGAGCTATGATGCTTCTTGCAAGACACCAGAACATGAAGTTTTTTACAAAGAAATTTAAAGATTCGTATTTTGTAAAAGCAAATTATGCGAATCCGGTTCCTATTATAGGAATGGGAGCCGGTTCAATACTGGGTGGCTTGGCAGGTGGATACCTGATTGACAAAAACAAAACAAATAGGAAAGCAAAAAGTCGAGAAGCTTTATTGCAGATGGGAAATGTTGCAATTCCAATATTAACAGTTGATTTAGCCGTAGACAAACTTTTCAAAAATGCATCAAAATGGGGGAAAGCTATTGCAGGAATAGGGGGAGTATTCGTGGGTGTAGCTTTAGCTAACATAATTATGAACAAAGTTAATAATTTAATCTTCCAAAATAAAGATGAAAGAGGAGTTAAAATAACAGATTATTCTGCCCACGTTGACGATATAGTTACAGCAGCCAGCTATATTTCAAAGTCAAAAGTCGTTTATTATATTTCGAGAATTATTCCGTTTGCCCTGATGATACCTGGTAACGAAGTCGGTAAAAAAACTGTTGGTTAAAAATTTTCAAATAACACAAAACAGCGAGCCTTTTGGACTCGCTGTTTTAGTTTTATACTCTTATCAAACCTTCTCTAATTAAGAAAGACCTAATGCTTTTTTATACCAAGAGAAAGATTCCAACTCTGATCCATTGAATGTAGTTTTAATCTGTTGTTTCTTCAAATAATTTTCAAATTCATCATTGAAGGCAGATTTAACTGTTTTTTTAGTTTCTGTTGCGGTAACGTTCATTTCGCTTCCTCCTTTATATGAGTTTCATTTTTAATATATATTATAAACGCCTATTGGCTGATTTTCCAGTTAATCTACTTTCACCTACACAGCAAAAATATAGCATAAAAATAAGTCTCTCGCAATTGATATGTTAAGAAATATTATGAAATTTGACAAAAATCACTCTTGAGAATTAGTAATATATAATTCTTAAAGATTAGAATTTTTATCACATTGATTTCAAATTAAGTTTAGGTTATCCTAAAAGTATAGTTAAAGAATTTATGGAGTATGAGATGTACAATGTAGCAATAATTGGTGCCGGACCTGCCGGTATTTTTTCGGCCTTAGAAATAATGAAACTTAAGCCTGATTGGAAAGTCGTTTTAATCGAAAAAGGCCAAAAAATCGAAAAAAGAAAATGTCCTATTCGTGAAGGCTCACCAAAATGTGTAAATTGCAAACGCTGTGGTCTATTATGTGGCTGGGGTGGTGCAGGAGCATTCTCTGATGGGAAATTAACACTCACACCGGATGTAGGTGGTCATTTAGTTGATTACATGTCAAGAGAAAAAGTAGAAGAACTTATTAAATATGCAGACAATTTGTACTTGGAACACGGTGCTACAGATGAAGTTTTTGGTACAGATATGGAAACGTTTAGAGAAATTGAACGCCAAGCACAACTTGCAGAATTAAAGCTTGTCCATTCACCCGTAAGACACTTAGGAACAGAAAGAAGTCTTGATGTATTAAAACACATGCAAGATTACCTCGATGAAAGAATTACAATTTTAAATAACGTAAGAGCAGAAAGCTTAATTGTTGAATGTGAGCAAGTTAAAGGTATCGTTTTAGATAATGGCGAAACCATAAGAGCTGAATACACAATTATTGCTCCGGGACGTGAAGGAGCTGACTGGCTGACTCACGAATTTGCGAAAAATAAAATCGGTATGGTTAATAACGCAGTTGATGTTGGTGTCAGAGTTGAGTTGCCGGCACCGGTATTTGCTCCGTTAACCGATAAATTGTATGAATCAAAACTCGTATATTACTCTCCAACATTCGGTGATGAAGTTAGAACATTCTGTATGAACCCAAATGGGGAAGTTGTACAAGAAAATTACAACGGCATAGCTACAGTAAACGGACATAGTTATGCAAATATAAAAACCAATAATACCAACTTCGCATTACTTGTCAGCAAGAAGTTCACAGAACCGTTCAAAGAGCCTATAGCATACGGACAACACATAGCAAGTTTGGCAAATATGCTTGCAGGTGGAATTTTGGTACAAAGATTCGGAGATTTGCTTGACGGAAGACGTTCTACTCCTGAAAGAATAAAATCAAGCATAATACAGCCTACACTAGCCTGCGCAACACCGGGAGATTTAAGTTTGGTGATTCCGTACAGACAAATGAAAAGCATTATTGAAATGTTATTTGCACTTGATAAAATTGCCCCGGGAACAGCTTCCAGATACACACTATTGTATGGTATAGAGGTTAAATTCTATTCTGCAAGAGTAAAATTAACGAATGAACTTGAAACAGAAGGAGTTAAAAACTTGTTTACAATAGGCGACGGAGCAGGTGTTACAAGAGGATTAATTCAAGCATCAGCGTCCGGTGTTTATGTTGCCCAAACTATCTGTAAAAGAGGATAACTTCTAATTTTTCGTAATATATAACAATTAATTCGGTACTTGGCGTACCTAATGCTTTTGTGCTTGCAAATCATATATAAAAAAATAACTAATTGTTAACTTTTGTAAAGAAAAAAACAAGGGCTGAAATCAGACGTTTTTTAATTACTTTATATATATGTACACATTAAGTAAGGAATTGAATATGCTCGCAGCTTATACTGAATCAGAACAAAACACTTGTTTCCAATTATTAGGTGCAAAATCATTATTAGGTTCAACATCCAGAAACGACGAAACAATCTCTATTTCTTTATTAGATTCTGTAAGCAGCGAAGACTGTGGTGACTACTGCAGTTTTGCAAGTATGTTTTCTGAACCATCAGAAAGTGCATTGATGACATTTGCAGAAAGTTCAGAAGCTTGTGGTTCAATCGCTTACTCAGGTTCAAGCGAATCTTGTGGTTCAATCGCATATTCAGGTTCAAGTGAGTCTTTTGGTTCTATCGCATCATCCGGTGTATGCAGTGGTTCAGCTTGTTCGTATAGTTGTTGATTAATAAAGTATAGATATATATTGAATATTCTAATCGAGCAAGGATTGCTCGATTTTTTTATGTAAACTTATTGTCAAAAACTCTTATAAATGTTACCATTAAAGTGGACTGTATATAATAATTTTGACATAATTTAGGGGATTTTATGGGAGAATATTTTGATATTGTAAATTTTTTAAAAAGTGCTGTTGTATCAGGAGCTTCTGATGAACACCTTCGCGTTGGTTATGCACCATTTATAAGAAAAAACGGATTTATAAAAAAAACAAACTCTACTGTTTTAACAAAAGAAATGTTAGATGATATAGTTGTAAGAATAGCTCCGGCATCACTAAAAAATTCAATTCTATCAATGAAGGATGTAGACTTTGCATATGAAATACAAGGTTCATCAAGATTTAGGGTAAATTACAGCCGTCTATTAGGGTTACCTTCTTTAGTAATAAGAAATTTATCCTATAAAATTCCTTCAATAGAAGAATTAAATTTGCCACCGATTTTACAAAACATATTAAAACAACATAGTGGTCTTGTTTTAGTCACAGGTCCAACCGGAAGTGGTAAATCTACAACATTAGCTTCATTAATTAACAGGATTTGTGTAGAAAACTCAAAGCATGTTATAACCATTGAAGATCCTGTTGAATACGTATTTAATTCATCACGAAGCATTGTTTCTCAACGTCAAATTGGTGTTGATACGGAGTCCTTTGCTGATGGTATAAAATATGCTTTACGGCAAGACCCTGACATTATACTTATCGGCGAAATACGTGACAACATCACAATGGAAGCTGCTTTAAAAGCTTCTGAAACAGGCCACTTGGTATTTTCCACACTGCACACATCTGATGCCGTACAAACTATAAACAGGGTTATAAATATGTTTGACGAACAATCTCGAAATACTATTAGAAAACAATTGGCAGACACATTAAGAGCTACTGTTGCACAAAAACTTATTTATTCTGAAAAAAAACAAGAAAGATACCCTGCTTGCGAAGTTATGGTCGTAACATCTACTATTCGTGATTACATCATTAAAAACAATACCGAAGAAATATACAAATTGCTGGGTGATACGTCAGTTGATAATATGTTTTCGCTAAACAAATCTCTCGCAGATTTGGTAGTTAATAATTATATTTCAGAAAAAGAAGCTCTGGAAAATTCAAACGATCCGGGAGAATTAGAAAAAATATTTAGAGGCGTATTCCAAGGAACAAAATCATACTATGACTAATAATTACGTAACAGATGCGATAAATCTTAAATCATATAACCTTAACGATGCAGATAAGATTATGGTCATGTATTCAAAGGATAACGGACTCATAAAGGGAGTTGCAAAGGGAATCAAAAAGCCTAAAAGTAAATTAGGTGCAAGAATGGATTTATTGGTAGCAAACACTTTACAACTGTTAAAAGGCAGGTCAATGGATACTATCCTGCAGGCTCAGACCATAAATACTTTCAAAAAAACACGTGAAGATTTTAACAAACTAATGTATTCTTCTTACGTTTCTGAGCTGATTGTTAATTTTGGAGAGGGTTCAGAAGGAGCCTCTAATGAAATCTATGAACTTCTCTACAAAGCATTAAACAGGATTTCGGATTCTCCTACCCAAAAAGATGCCCTTATCGCTGTTATTAAATTTCAACTAAAAATTCTTCTAATTATGGGGTTTTGCGTTGAACTGGATACGTGCTTATGCTGTAGAGAGCAAGTATTGGATGAAGAAATGTATTTTTCAACGACTATGGGAGGGATAGTGTGTAAAGAGTGTAATGAAACACTCGGAGTGCCACTAAAAATGCATAGCAAGATTAGAGATTTTTTACAAGCAATGCTTCAATTTGATTTCGATTTTGAAAGTGAATACGACAGAAAGGCTACAGAAAAAGTCTGCGAAGTTTGTTTTGAGCTTTTAGATAAGTACATTCAAGTTCATACAAATAAAAAACAAAAAACTACTAAAGTTTTACACGAATTAAATGTATAAAATTATTTTCCCCATCTGCGATTACGATTATTAAACTCAATAACACAGGCAGCGAGTTTTTCTTTGTTAAATTCAGGCCAAAATTCCGGAATTACAATAAACTCTGAATAAGCAATTTGCCACAATAAATAATTAGAGACTCGCATTTCTCCACCTGTTCTTATTAATAAATCAGGATCAGGTATATTTTTTGTGTATAAATGTCGTGAAATAGTTTCTTCAGTAATTTCTTTTTCGCCTGAAGCTAAAATTTCTTTAACTGCCTTAACGATTTCTGCACGAGAGCCATAATTAAACGCTATTTGAAGATTTACGCCAGTATTATTTTTTGTGGTTTCGATTGCATTTTTAAGAATTTGTTGTAATTTTTCTGATAATTGAGTAGTATCTCCGATAAACGAAATAACCACATTATTTTCATGCATTTCTTGAAGCTCATTTTTTAATGTTTGTCCTAATAAATCCATCAAAAAATTCACTTCTTCAGGTTTTCTGTTCCAGTTTTCGGTCGAAAATGCGTAGACAGTCAAGTACTTTATACCAAAATCATCGCAAGCTCGCATAGTAGCTTTAAGTGCATCAACACCTTTTTTATGACCGACCGGAGTTGGCAAATTTCTCTCCTTTGCCCAACGCCTATTACCATCCATAATTATTGCAATATGTTTTAATTCATTTTTCTCAACTAATTCTTTTATATCGGTCATACACTTGTCCTTTGCATACTAGTTACTAATTCAAATATATCAAAAACAGGTTTTTCAAGCTCTTTTATATCTACTTCTTCATCTAATTCTAAAGTTATTGTCGGAATATGTCTTTCTATGCCGGCCCAAGTACCAAAGCTTCCGGGAGTCGGATATCCAATACTTTTTTCAACAGGATAATTAATTATTTTTGATATTTTTTGTGCAATATTTTCAGCGTCCCCATCATAATTAACAACTTTGTACGGCGAATGAAGAGTCAATATCAATTCCGGCTTATATTTTTCTATAATTTCTATTAAAAAGCGTGTTTCCTTCTCACTTGCAGGTTTATTTCCCCCATAATAATTATCTTTTTTACTTAAAACCCAATTTTTTGTCGGAAAATTACGGTTTAAATCAACACCATTTCTATTGACTCTGGAATTATTCGCCAAACCATCAGGGTTTAAGCAGGGAATAGCGAGCAAAGAATTTTCAGGGTGAATTGAAATATATTTTTCAATTAAATACTTGCCTTGTGGTTCATCACCATGAAAGCAACCTATTACAAGAACATTTCCAAATTTAGAATTTCTTAATAATTCTACTTTATTTCCGGCATCGGTTATTATATACTCAGAGCAATCCAATTTTTACACCTCTGGTTTTAGTATCGCTAAAATATTATTGTCTGTAAAATATTTATTTGCACAATCTTTTAATTCTTGGGACGTAACGGATTTAATATTTTCAATAACTTTAGTTTGATAATCAAAAGGTTTACCTGAAATCGCGTAATAAGCCATTAATTTTGCTTGTTGAGAATTGGTTTCTGTTATAAACTGCATCAGACACAAGTTCATTTTTAATTTTTTCTATTTCAACCTTAAATCCTTCAATTGAAGTTTTAATATTAGAAGGTTCCGTACCTATATAAATGCTAAAGACACCGGATTTCGCATGTGTTTCGTAGGATGTTCTGACAGTATACGCCAAACCCTTCTTCTCCCTCAATTCCAAAAATAATCTTGAAGACAACCCACTTGCACCAAGTATTATATTAAGCAACATTATTTTTTCGTAATCAAGGCTTCCAAGAGTTGGTACTAACCACCCTTGAATTATTTGAGCTTGTTGTGCATCATCCTTAATTAATTCAACAGCATCACTGGTAATTACTTGTGGAGTTAAAATGTTTGATTGAATATTTTTGCTCTCAGGAATGTCTGATAAATATTTATTCAACAATTTTTCTGCAAAATTTTCATCCAAGTCGCCAACAATAGACATTGTTTTATAGGAATTATTAAGAATATTGTTATACGAAGTTCTTACGTCATCAACAGTAACATTATCAATTTCTTCTAAAACTTTTGTAAAACTTCCACCATAATAATGATTTTTATAAATATTCTTTGTAAATAAATCAGATACTTTTATTTTAGCTGAATCAAGTTCAGCTGATAATTCGCCTTTGAATTTTATTCTTTCTTTTTCGAAATCATTAAATGTCGTATTTTTAACTATATCAGCAAGCAATTCAAGTGATTTTTCGAAATCTTCATTTAGAGATACAAAATGGAAACGTAAGTAATCGTATTTCATTTCGGTATACAATTCAATTGCATTTTCATCCAAAATCGTTGCTAATTCTTCTGCTGAATAATTTGTAGTTCCTTGCAAAAGCAACCTGTTCATCAGAGAATATTCGCCGGCATATTTTTCCGGATTAATAATAGAAAAATTAAGTGTCAAAGCTATACGTGGCGTGTTTTTATTTTGTTGAATGCAGGTTTTTATATTATTTTTTAAATTTAGTTCTCTCATAATTTTATTTAATCACAAAATAAATACCACATCAAATGCTTATATAGATATTTTTTGTTAATTTTTGTAAATTAAATTTAAAAATATTCTTTAAAATGGCAATTTTCAAAACGCGATATTTTTATGATAATAGAAGGTTTAATATGGGTTTAATTAATTCAATAAATGTTGTAGGAAAAAATTACAAAAAATATGATGTATGGGAACAGGCACAAGCGGATGAGCGTGCTAAAAAAGAGTGGCTTGCAAAAAAAACAAATATTACTCCAAAACAAGAAGAGGATGTTAGACATAAAGCTGAAACAATTATTCGTGCAACTGAAATTATGGATGCAAAGTCTGAAAATAATTGTGAAAATATGGAGCAGGCAACTGAAATGTTAGCCGCAATACCTGCTACAGGTATTATGTTTGCAGAAATGCCGTTGATATCATTTATTGACAAAAAGATGACATCAAAACTTAAAGCTCAAATAAAAGTGGTAGAAGAAGATTTATTGAAAACGGACTTGTCTGCAGATGCAAAAATGGTTTTAGAAAATAAAATAAAAACATTAAATGGGAAACTGAAAAAAGCTACTACAAAAGCCTCAAAAATTGGAACGTTAGCAACGATATTAACAGCATTTTTTGTCAGTTCATTCTTTATTGTTTGGGGAAACTCTAAACAGAAGGAAGCATCGCGTATTGGCCGTTTTCAAGCAAAACAAAACGAATTAAAAGATATAAGCAACTTCGTTAATTATACTCCTGAGCAAATTGAAGAGGCACATAAAATTGCTAAAACTTTACCGAACGAAAAGAAAGAGAAAAATAATTTAGCAAGTTCTATCAGAGAATTTAAAGAAATGGAACAAAATAAGAGAGAATATAAGGCTTGGTTAAATCAACGTGATCCAAAAGAAATAGAAAATCTTAAAAATAGAGAACTTACAGCAGAACAAATTAAAAAAGGAAATGAAGAAAAAGAAATAATTGTAGATACTGTTAAAGAGATAAATATTAAAGCAGAAGAATACTCTGAAAATTTAGAAAATGCCTATGATACATTAAAAAGTTTAACTTGGTTATTAGTAATTCCTGTTGGCATTTTAACAAATAAAATTTTGAAATTGTTTAAAGCTTCAAGAAAGGTAACTGCAGCAGTTTCTATAGCATTACCAACTATTCTTCCTCTTATTATAGGTTTTAAGGGGACTGTTGATCAAAAAGAAGCGTCACGAGTAGGAAGATACCACGCACGGAAAGATTTGTTAAAAAATCCGACAAGGTTACTTGCATTTACAGATGAGCAAATGGAAAGTGCAAAAGATATTAAAGCTCCTGTCCAGAAAAGTGGTTTCTTTAATAAACTTGGTCAAAGCTTTAAATTCTTAAAAACATATGGTAAAGATAAACGTGAATATAAAGAATATAAGAAGACAATTGAGCTTGAAAATAAAAAATTGCAAAAAGCATTCAAACAAATTGAAATATCAGATAAACAAAAGGTCGAAGCAGAAAACTTGCAAAAAAATGTTTATAGAGCATTTGATGAAGTTGATGAAATGTCACAAAAATACTCTGAGGATATAGAAGCAGGTTGTGAAATTGCAAAAGAAGGTCTTTCTACAGCTTGGAGTTTAGCAACGATTTTTGGCTCCGCTGCGGCGATATTGGGTATAACAAAAGGTAAAATAAGACTAATAAAACCTACTAATAAATTAGTTAATTTTATTTTTGATAAAAACTCAAGCCTAAGAAAAACTTTTAATGAATTAACAAAAACGGTAACTTCTAAAGGGAAAGAAACTTCATCCGAATTCCAAAGAGCTATTATCAAAAAAAATATGACAAAGTACTTGGAAAAACCTGAAAATGCTGAGATTAAAAATTCTGTTCAGAATTTAGTAAAAGAAATCGGTAAGGTTTCCGGTGAGGTTATCGCAGAAACTCCTAACATAGAGAATGCTGAAATGGAAAAGGTAATTAAAAGAGTTTTGGATACTCATATGAAGCAAACTAAAGTGGCAAAATGGGGAAGAAATTTATTGACCGATATTGGCAAAATATTAACCAGAAAACATTCTGAAAAGATTTTCGGTAAAGAATTGTCTAAAGAAGAACTACGAGATCTAAAACTCGATTTTTCTTATAAAAATTATAAAACAATCATCAATACTGGTATAGTAGGAGCTGTTCCGATATTTGGAATTATCGCAGGTATCCCGTATGCTATCAACGCTATGTTTACCAATATTCAAAAGAAAGCAGGTAAAATTGGTGTTATGAAAGCAATGGATAATATTGATGATCCCCGGGTATTTGCTCCGGAAACATAAAAAATAAGCTTAACTTTACATTTGTAAATAATTTGTTAACGATTTGTCATGTTTATGTTAGCATTTATGCTAGAGGTTTTAAATGAGAATTTTAGAAGTAAGAGATGGTTTTGTAAAAGTCGAAGTATCTGAACATTTATCTATAACGTCGTTTATACTAATAGATGATGCCGATAAAAAATTCGTAGCTCAAGTTATGCAAGAAAAACGCGCAGCAGACAATTTTATTGTTATTGCTAAGCTTGTATATCTGTACGACGGAAATCTTTTACCATATGATTTTACATCTCCTTCTACAAAAGCCTCTATTTCTATCTTACCGTTTGAAGCCGTTAGCACTTCTATTAAAACAGTATACCCGGTAAGGACCGGGAAGTTTATCGAAGACGGATCAGAAATAGTTCTGGATAAGTCCTGCTTCGATAAGAAAACCTTAGTTAGCATAGACTCTAAGGAAAACGTAAATTTGTTTTTATCAAATTTAAGAAAACAATTCTCAAAAACTTCTAAAACAATATTTATTGATACACTTGGAATTCTTGACGGAGTCAAAAGTTATGCTAGTCAAGACTTTAAATTACCATTAAATTCCAGCTCATTAGAATTCTTATACGAAGACTGCTTATACGACGCAACATCTGAAAGTAAAAATCTCATTAAAGATATTTTCAGAGAATTAGCTCAGTACTCTAAAACCGTTCCTTTTTTGCCATTTGGAGCTTTAAAAACAATTGTTGAAGATTTGGTTGAAAAAGCGCATGAATTCAGGTTGATTGTACTTAAAAACAAATTATCAAAATTTGAAAAAGCAGGTTATTTTGCAACCGATAAAGCTGAAGTAGATAGTCTGGATGACCTACTATCTCAGCATACAGTCACGTTTGATTTATCAAAAATCGACGCATTATTTTTGAACAGGTACTTGGAAACTGTATATTCAGAAGTTGAGAAAAAATATCCGGATGCACAAATTTTTGTAATCGCATCAAACAACATAAGCAAGAAAAATCTGAAAAATATTTTATCTAATAAAAAGATTGCCTCAGTTTTCATTTCTCATTCCAGATTCAAATATATTAACGAAATCAGGTCTATGTTTGAAAACTACATAGTTGAACCGTCATTTGTAAACAACGAAGTTTTTAAACAATATTCTTCAATATTAAATTCTATTCCTGAAAAAACATATCTTATTGTAGGGAAGGGAACAAACTATATTCCTTTGGTTTCAAAATTAGAAGAAGATTTTGAAATTATCGAATCAATTCCTCAAACGGATAAAAAGGATATCGTTGTTGACGCTGACAATGAGCCAAAAGTCGAAAATTCGGAAATAGTAATTGAAGAAGTTGAAAAAGATGCCGAAACAATTGCTATTGAGAAAAAGTCCGAGGATTTAATTGAACGCGTTTCTGAAGATATCAGGGATTCAGAAGAAAATATTAGTTTATTTGGTGATGTTGAAGAAGAAAATGAGGAAGAAATAACCACAGAAGAAGCTGAATCTGGCGACACAGAAGAACAAAAGCCACAATTTGACGAAATTACGGAAATCGCATCAGGTTCTCAAGAAGAATTAGCAATAGAGGATAGAGCTGCCTTTGAAGAATATAATTTTCATACCAATGCCGATGCAACAACAATCGTAAAAGTCGAGGATACTGAGATTGCAGATGTTATCATAGAAGATGATTTATTAGGTAACGATAATACTGATTCAACATTAGAAGATATTCCTTCAAATATTGAAGACGAAGCTGAAACCCAAAATGAAATTTCTGACACGAATGATAATACCCTAACTGAAGAACCGGAATTATCCGAAAACATTGAATTAGATACTGATGATAACAGTGAAGAAATTATTACGGTGGATGAACAAACCTCTCAAGCCTTATCAGAAATTCCGGATGAAACTGAAGTTATAATAGAAGAACAACTTGCAGATGAGTTTGATACAGAACTCAGCAACAATGACGTTGAACACACCACGATAGTTTCTGATGAACAAGAAATAATTGACTACGTGGAACAAACTGAGTATCAAACTGAAACATTGGATAACACAGAATTGACATCTGATAAAATTAATGATGATGACGATTTTGGAGAAATCGTTGAATTGGATGAATCAGAACTAACGGATGATGTGATTGCTGTTGATATTTCAGACGAAGATATCACCGAAGTTGAGAATTTGGATAAAGAGATTGTAGAAGATGTTGACAAAGTATTTACGACAATGAAAGAAGATACAATAACAGATTCTGACTTAGATTTTATAGACGAGTTAAATAGCAATGATATTGATGACAACTCTGTGCTTGAAGAAATGGCAGAGAATTCATCATTTGAGCCATTAGAAGCACCAGAAGAATTAACCGAAGATGCTCTTGTTGAACCAATAGAAGAACTTAATGAAAATTCACTTGAAAATAATACAGATGATGAAATCCTTCAAACTAAAGAAGCATCTACACCTAATGTACCGATATATGATGCAGATATTCCACAGGAAGATATGGTTATGTCTGATTCAATAGACCAAGGTGACATGGTATTTCACGCAAAATACGGGAATGGTATTGTTGAAAAAATGATTAAATACGGCACAAAAACATTATACTCAATTAATTTTGATAATGTCGGTCGCAGATTGCTCGACCCTACATTAACCGAAATCAAAAAACTTTAATGTTATATCTTTACATTTTATTGTGCTTGTTTTAGAATGATTGTACTCACTATCCTCAAGTGAATGAATAATTATAGCCGGAGTCATTACCCGTTTTTAATTATCGAAAGCGAAAGGAAATAAAAATGGCAAATATTAAGTCAGCAAAAAAAAGAGTTCTGGTTGCAGAAGAAAACAGACAAAGAAACGTAGCTTTTAAAACATCTATCAAGACTGCTATTAAAAAAGCTTTATCATTAGCAGAAGGTTCTGATAAAGATGCTTTATCAACAGCAATTTCTAAAGTATATCAATTATGCGACAAGGCTGTTTCTAAAGGTATTTTGCACAAAAATACTGCTGCAAGAAAGAAATCAAGACTTGTTTTAGCTATTAAAAAACTAGCAAAATAGTTTTTAAGAGTAATTAAAAAAAGAGGACGTCAAAAAATATTGACATCCTCTTTTTTAATTCTGTAACTTAAACTACATAATATTTATTATGTAAAAAAGGATGACTTTATAATCATCCTCCTTTTTAATTTATAACCCTTTACTAATAGTGGTTGTAGTGTTACTATAATGTCATGCTAAATTTATATATAACTTCAACTATCAAACAAGAAGGAAAAACTTTTTTAACAGC
>JAKSUP010000159.1 GCA_024408905.1 bacterium | reverse complement strand
CTCAGGTTGATGCAATAAAAACTCTTAAAATAGATCCGGTTGGGTATTATTTTTCACCAAGGATAATTGCTGCAGCAATTACGGTTCCAATGGTTGTTATAATTGCAGAATTGGTTGGAATTGCCGGAGGTTTGGTTGTTTCTCATCATACAATCGGGCTTCATCCTGCTCGTTATATTAATTCTGTTTGGCTATGGCTGAGTACTAAAGATATTTATATAAGCATCTTCAAAGCGTTTATTTTTGGAATTTTAATATCGCTGGTTTGTGCTACTCAAGGGTATGAAACTTCCGGTGGCGCCAAAGATGTTGGTGCTTCAACAACAAAAGCTGCTGTTTTATCTACAGTTTATATGCTAATCGCAGATTTTTTGATAAATATTGTATTTTATTTGTAAATAAAATTGTCTATAAACACTGATTGTGCTATGATACAGGGTAGGGGAAAATATTTTGCGAAGTGAAACAAAAAAATATAAAACTATTGATGTAGATGAGTTATTGTCTTTATATAGAGAAGCTGACAGTGAAGCCGAAAAAAATAAAATTAAAACGACAATAACATCAAAAATGATACCTATTGTAAAGCATATCGCACACAGTATCGCCCGACGTTCATATGACCCTATAGAAGATTTAATTCAAGCCGGCTTTATTGGTTTATTGAAGGCTATAGACAGGTATGATTATGAGAAAAATGACAATTTTAAGATTTATGCAGGTTATTATATAATCGGTGAAATGAAACACTATTTAAGAGATAAGCTTGATGGAATTAAAATTCCAAGGCATATCCAGGAATTGGCGTTTCGTATAAATACATTTACGGCGAACTTAACCTATGAGGAAATGATTGAATTGACAAGCGAGGATGTAGCGTCGGCTCTACAAATTCCTAAACAAGCTGTTGATATCGTAATGATGGCTGATAGGAGAAAATCAACAATCTCGTTTGAGGATATTTACGAAAATTCAGATCAGAAATTTGAAGAATTTATCGGAAATAAAGATTTTAAAGAAAAGGCTAAGTTTGAAGATGAAAAAATAATGCTTAATGATCTTATTAAAATTTTGCCAACGGATTATTCTATTTTGATTAAACTTTATTATAACAATGATATGTCAAAAACAGAAATAGCCGAATATCTGGGTTGGAATGTTATGAAGGTTAGTCGAACTTTAGAGCGTGCTTTTAAAATAATATATAATCATTACAATGCACTGAAAGAAAGTGATAACATTGATGAGTAGCTATATATTATTTTTTGTCTGTATTTTTGGAGTTTGTTTAGGGAGTTTTTATAATGTAGTAATTTTGCGTTCATTATCTAACGAAAGTATTGTTTACCCTCCGTCAAAATGCCCAAAATGCAATAATAGGCTGTATTTTTGGCATAATATTCCAATAGTTTCTTACTTGTTATTAAGAGGTAAATGTTATTTTTGTCATGAAAAAATAAGTATACAATACCCTATAATTGAAGCGTTAACAATGATTTTGTTCGGATGTTGTTACCTTAAATTTGATTTAACCATAAAGTTTTTCTTTGCAATAATACTTGTATCTGCCTTATTAATAATGACTGTAACAGATATTAAGGAAAAGGTTGTAGATTGTAATATCGCAATTGGACTTGCAGTTATAGGGATTTTATACAACTTTATAATTTCACCTTGGCAAGGTCTATATTCCTTAATTGGAGTTATTGTAGCAGTAGTGGTTTTCGAAATAATAGCACGTATCGGGATAAAACCTTTTGGGGTTCGTATAATTGCCGAGGGTGATACGTATGTTGCAGCTGCAATTGGGGCTTGCTTTGGTATCCAAAATCTAGGCGTAATTTTAATTTGTACCTTACTTGCTGCAATGATTTATTCGTTACCGGTGTATTTTATAAAGCAATATAAACAGAAAAACCTAGATATATGTGTGTTATTAAGTATTTTTATAATTTCAACTATTTGTCATTATTTTCTGCAAAACATAATAATATTGGTGATTTTGGCAGCTTCTGGCTTGATTTTAGCATTTAGAATCATAAAAAGCATTCCAACTGATGAAAATAAATTAATTATGCCATTTGTGCCTGCACTTGCCTTGGGGACTGTGTTTTACCTGTTTTTTGCCTAAATTTGTAGTAAAAAATAGCGAATTTTATTAACTTATGTAAAGTTGTGACCAAAAAATAAAATCAATCTATATCTGGCTTTGCTCCTTCAATTGTAACAAATTGTAAAAATATTCGTCGCATGGTGTTAATAATTTACCAAAATGTGGAATAGAAAATTTGTACGACAGAACACGGAAGTATCTGAATAGATGCAAGGCCAGAAAGGAGTAAAAAAATGGCACTTACAATCAACACAAACATTTCATCAATCATTGCACAAAGAAACTTGTCAAAGGCAACTTCATCTTTGAACACAGCAATCGAAAGAATGACAACAGGCTACAAGATTAACCATGCAGCAGACAACGCAGCAGGTTATTCAATCGCTAGGAACTGGGAAACACAATTGGGATCACTTGACGTAGCAGCTGACAACGCAGCAACAGGTGCAGACATGCTATCAACACTTGAAGATACTTATGCTTTGGTATCATCTCACTTACAACGTGTTAGAGACTTGACTGAACAAGCTGCAAACGGAACTTATGGTTCTCAATCATTAAGAGCTATTAAATCAGAAATTACTGCAAGACTTGAAGAAGTTAACCGTATTTCTGCAAACTGCGAATTTAACGGCTTGAACATGATGGATGGATCAATGGCTCACGATGTTAAACTTCAAGTTGGTTTATACAGTAGTGATGATAGCCAGATTACATTGAAACAAGACCTATTTAAAGATGCAAAAGTTGGTACTTTGTTCTTTGATTTTGGTGGTGTAGACAAAGACATCGAAGGTCAAAGCGTAACGAAGGAAACTTTGACCGTTGACAAACTTGCAGAACTTTGCTCAGGTATTACAACAAAAACTCCTGCAGAAGGTGGCGGTATTAAAGGTGGTCAAACAAACATGTTAGACAAAATTGATGCAGTTATTAACGAATTATCAAACCGTGTAACTACATTAGGTGCAGCTCAAAACAGAATTGAATCTGCTGTTGAATCTATTGGTGTTCAATCTGAGAACATAACATCTTCATTATCTACTTTAAGAGATGCAGATATTGCAAACGAATCTTCAAAATACATTCAAGCACAAATATTACAACAAGCAGCTTCTACATTGTTATCAACTGCAAACCAAACTCCAAGTATTGCTTTGAACTTACTGTAATACTTCGGAGAGTGACTTCTCAAAAGTCAAATATATTTACTCTAAACAAAGGCCGGAACAAGAGTTCCGGCTTTTCTTTTTTATATGAAGTAATACATAAATCTCTTAATAGATTCCTTTGCAACCTTTATAAAGACTTGATTGGTATATGCCTCTATTAATACGGTATAAAAATTTATACCAGATAACTCTAATTTTAGTCTATTGCTACGTGTATAGGTAAAGGTAAAGGTACAATAACTTTTTTACCATTAGCGTCTTCATTGTTTGTACACTGTTTTTTGATTATTAAATTATTATTTTGCGCATAATTATAGGAATCTTTTTCTTTTTCTGTAATTTTAATTCCTTCGTCGCTGTCAGGTAGAGTGCTATTATTCATAAAACTAAGCAAATTAGCCTTGTATCTGTCAGCTTTAAGTAAATTTAATTGATTTATCTCTTTTTTTTGAGATTGATAAAAATCCATAGCTTCTTGAAAACTAATCTCTTCATTTTTAGTTATTACTATACCATTTTCGCTATCCACAGAAGTTATATTGTTGTAAACATAATTTTCAGCTCTTTTATCGTCTTTTTTATTACAGAGTTGACGTGTCCCGTAACCTAACGCTGTTACAATAGCTAAGGCTCCTGCGATTGCTGTTCCAAGCAATTTTAAATCACTTATTTGTCTTTTTATTCCAACAGTATTGGTTTTTGCTCCAAAATTCACACTCTTTTTATTTTCAATTCCCGTGTTATTTTGGTACTGAGTTTTTACCCTCTGTTTACTATTTTGTAACACTATTTCATTTGCATAAATTCTCATATTTCAATATACTCCTTTATGTTGTGAAACAATTCTGAAAAAAATAATTTGCTAGAAAATATATATTATCTTAACAAAACTTAACAAACTAATACAAAAAAGGCAATTTTTTGGAACTTATATACTTTATATATATGTAAGAGATAATTATAAGAGAGAACACAAAATGACAGATTTATATTCAGCAATAGAAAGAAATAAAAAACCGGCAGGCGCTA
>JAKSUP010000158.1 GCA_024408905.1 bacterium | reverse complement strand
CCACCTCCTCCTTTTTTCCAAGTCCCTTAAAGGGACTTTTTTAGTGGGATGAGAATATACTTTGTCTTGCAGTTTGAGATATAATTTTTCGACCATTTTGACTTTTACGGGTAAAACGATTTTTTCGGAAAGTTGGCTTGTTGTGTGGCTTTGACCTGTCGGAAAAAGTCATTTTATCCGTCAACGGATTTTCTGAATCGGACTTTATTGGGATAAAAAATACCTCACCGAGGGATGAGGTCGTAGCCGTACGACAGTATGGAGTTACGGATACGGGTGGGGGTTCTGCGTGGCGTTTTGTCAAACCACCACCCGAATTTGTAAATTCACTTACGTTCATTAACAAATTCTACCCTCCTCCAAAAAGAGGGTAATATTTTACGGATAAAGTGATTTTTTACGCAGAGTCCCTTTTGAAATTAGTCGGAAGTTTTACACAAAAAAGGTGGAAAAATGAAAAAGATAAAAAATTTGTCCAATATCAACTACATTATTCCTTTTCTACTCGTATCTCACCTAATATATAACAAACACGTTTAGTTACTTTACCACTATCATTATAATAGTCAATGTCCCTATGTTCAAAACCTTTGTATTCTGCATATATATTCTCTTCGCTAACTATTTTATTGTTATTAAATATACATCTAGTAAGATATGGTTCTTCAAAGAATGGACTTTCAATTCCCTCATTATTTACATTATAATAACGCATTTCAAGTGAAGATTTTTGACCATTTTCATAGTACTGTGTAGCATAAGGTCGTCCTAAATCATCATATTTCTCGATTGAAATAAGTTGACTTTCACTATCTTTAGTGTCAATTCTTCTAATAACACCCTTTCTCGTTTTATAAAAAGTTTGTGAGCCTTCTTGTGTATTTACGGTTTCAATTCTCTCAATAAAATCTGAAGTATCACATAAGTTAATATCAACAATATAATTATCATTATATATTTCATTGATGTTATCACAAAGAACTCTTTTAGAAAACCAAGGATTGGAATATTTAATATTGTTTTCTGAATCTATCCCTAACAAAGCAAACCAATGATTATCAAAAGGTTTTCCAACAATTCCTCGATATACATATTCTAATGGTGCAATGAATTTATGTAAATCGGAAACATCTTTTTTGCAACCAAAACCAACAGTTCCGATATACTTTTTAGGATTGTTTTTATAATCATCATATTCTTCTGATTGTATAGATACATGATACATGCTTGCACCTGTTAATAAGTATATAACATCCTCCGGTGCAGCACCCCATAGTTGTGGATATACCGACATTCTCTTTGATTTTCTGTGGTAATATCTATCAACAATGTCTGGACCACTACCATTTTCAACTTCCGCAGCTCTTTCTTTAAAGTACATATTTACAGCTTTTTCAATTGCACTTGCGTTTGTACTACCTAAGACACCAACTGGACTATATAATTTTACTTTAGGTATTCTATATGATTTATTAACACCAATAAAAGTAACTATCCTATCTCCAGTTTTAGAGTCGATACTTATAGCATTATCAATATACTTAGCGCCTACATCATTTGAGGATAATGCTTTCAAAGTAGATAGAAGACCACAATCACCAATACATCCTTGAGTAAAATCTGATATTTTATCTTGTATTTTTTCAGAATCACAATTAACAATTTTAAGATTCATCGCAGAGTAAGTCGATTCAAGTCCATTTATTTCTTCTAACTCTTCTGGTGAAGATGTCCTTTCAATTTGTAACTCTGAATTTGTGCCGGTATTGAATCCATAGCCGAAAACATTTGTATCATTAGCGGCATATCCTTTATTCCTCACATCATTTGCAAGTTGAACAAATTCTTTAGGTAGTTTTCCCAGTCCAATATCTTTTTTTATCAAATCTACGATTGCAGAATCAAGTAAAACAGAATTTCCCGGTTTACTGCGATAAAAATCTATCATTTGTTGTGTAATCTTTATTTCTGCCATCTTACTTTACCTACAACAATAGTATTGCATATTATATATCGGCATTTTTTGAAAAAACTTTAGTAATTTGGCATAAATCTTTACAATTTTTATAAAAATTGTTACATTTATTTTTCCGAAAAAGTCATTTTATCCGTCAAAAAAAGTCATTTCATGTGTTCTTTTACAAAAGCCTTGTCAGGTTCGAGCGACATGTGAGCAAAGTGCGAAGTGCTTTTGCAAAGAGTTGAAAACTCTGTTGCAAAACACGTAGACACGTTTAATGCGAACAGGTCAAGACAATCCATCTGGATAGCAATGCACAGTTTGAGAATGAATTAAATTTTAATTATTTCGCCACATTACCATATTTGTCTAAGTTTAAGTGGTCGGAAGTTGTTAAATTTTACAACAATCAATCTGTGCATACTGTGCATGTACTGTGCGAAAATGTGCACAAATTGTGCATGTGAAACATTTTAATTATTATACATCACCGAGGGATGAGGTCGATTTTCTGCACGAAGTATGAGTGCTTAGAAAATCGGGTGGGGGTTAATCTTTTGTACATCATTCAACCACCACCCGCATTTGTAGTTTTCGCAAGCTCAAACACAACTGCTCCCTCCTCCTAAAAGAGGGTTTAGAGTGCGAAAAAGTGCACAAATTGTGCATTAAATACATTTTGAATAAGCAAAATATTAGTTAAATTATTAAAATTATGTTATAATACCGACAAGATAAAGCCATTAAAAATAGGATTTTAACATTAAAATTAAAGGAAGATTTATATATGATAAGCGAAGAAGAAAAACTCATCCTAGAAAAAAAATTTAATTGGGGTGCTTTTTTGTTGAGTTGGATATGGGGTTTGTTAAATAAATCCTATGTTACATTAGTTATAATTCCAATATCATTTATTCCTGTGCTTGGTGGTTTATTATCTTTCTTTTTATCTGTATTTTTTGGTATAAAAGGTAATCAATGGGCATTGAGAAATAAAGAATTCAAATCAAAATTACATTTTATAAAAAATCAAAAAATACAATCTTGTTTTGGGATATTACTAAATATATGGCTATTAGCATTTCTTTTTATTACCAACGAGTTATCAATGTTGCACCCTGTTGGATATGATTCTGGTAGAACAAAATTATTGATAATGATTGCATTTATAATTCTTCTATTGTTAAGTATATCTATTATATGTGTCATATTGTCAATATATAAACAAACAGAGATAGATGGTTAATTATATTAGTATGTAGATATTTCTCTTGATTGTTAAGAAATATCTACAAACTTAAGCCAGCTAAATAAAATAATTTATAGTTATACTTCCCAAGTATTATTTAGTGTATAAAATCCATCATTTTTGTTATATGCTATTGAAATTTTTAAATCATCAATAGAGTTCCAACCTTTTTGAGCAACTCTATCAACTAATTCTTTTGCGTAATTATATGCAGTACCCTTAAATTCAAGTCCTACTGAACTATTTTCAATTCCATCTTTTAATAATTCAACAAGAGCTTTGCCATCAGATGTATAATACTCACCATCTTTAAGGGTTAATTGTGATAAATCTAAACCTGTATATTTTTTTACTTCTTGATATGCTCTAAACTTTGCTAATGAATCACCATTTATTGTTGAATCAAGGTTCATAGCATAATGCATTAGATTTTGTGAGTTTTTTGTTCCACTTAATAAATCAGTTAATTTTGATAATAATTCTGTATTATCAGAGCCAGAAACATTTACTCCAAAATTATATGGATTAAAAGATAATAGCAAGTTGTCATTTGCAGATAATTCTATACCATTATTTTTTAGTAGGTTTTCCATATTCAAGCTAATAGAATCGTGTTTAGCTTTTGTTTGCCCAGCTTCGTAGCTTTCCAATGTTTGATTAGGATTGTTTAATCTCGGGTCATTTCTATTTGCAGAACCTACTGTACCAAAACAAATGGCATTATAGTCATTTTCATACATTGCATAAGTTTCAGGGTCATCAAACTTTTTGGTATATCCAATACCATCCACACCCCAATACTTTTGACTTAAATATTGTCGAACTTCTGCTTCATTTTTACATTTTGAACGAACTGAACTTGCCCAATCAGCAAGTTTTTCATCTAATGCTCTAATTGATAAGTTGATTTCGCTATATGGGTTTGAACCTTCATCTTTTGCTTTTAATTCATCAGAATTATACCTATCGACCATTTGTTGATACCAGTCTTTTGGCTTATCAACAGTCATTCTATGAGTATTGTTATAATAATTGTAGTATCCGATTTCTGCCATGAAAATAACCTAATGATTATATTTATATTATTATTATTATTATTATAACATTTTT
>JAKSUP010000157.1 GCA_024408905.1 bacterium | reverse complement strand
TGTTTTGTAGTTTTCTCTGTGCTGTTTATGTTTTGTTTTTTTCTTATAATATGACTTCTCTTTTTCTTATAAATTATACTGTTATATTTTTCTTTTTTGTGGTATATCTGTTAATTTTACCCAATTCCATTGCAGAAGCAACAGTAATGGTTTTGAATGTTGAACCCGGAGGAAATACATCTGTAAGAGTCCAATTCTTGATTTGGTGATAGGTTGCTGCCTTAAAATTATTTGGATCAAAGTATGGGTATACTGCATAAGCCAGTATTTCGCCGTTTCTCGGATTCATAACAATCACTGCACCCCTGAATGCATGAAATTTTTGGATGGATTTCATTAATGCTTTTTCGCAAACATGTTGCACTGCAGCATCAATAGTGAGAGTTACATCCTTCCCTTTCGCAGGTTTTGTGGCAGCGACAGGGTCTGTCAGGATATTGTAGATAACATCTCCATTTGGTTTCGCTTCAAGCATTGAATTTTTGTTCGTGCTTTCAAGCTTGTCTTTTGCTGTTGCTTCTACGCCAGCTGCAACGTCGGCATCAAAATTATAATATCCTAGTACGTGTGCAGCCAATGTCCCTTGAGGATAAGTTCTTATACTTTTTTTGTCCATAGGAATTTCACGTAGCTTCAGCTTCGCAATTTGTTCCTGAGTATGTCTATCCACATTTTTCTTTATAGAGATAAGAGGAGTATCTTGTTTCAATTTTTGAGTCAAATTGTACTGAGATATCTTTAGTATAGGAGCCAGTAACTTTGCTAATTCTTCCGGTGTATGCACAAAATCGTCTTTTTTTGCAAAAATGTCATAGTATACAGTGTCAGTAGCAAGTTTAATGCCGTTTCTGTCGAATATATCACCACGCATAACAAAGATATTTGCTCTGCGATTAGTCCTAAAATCTCTTGGCCAATGAACAACTTGCGTAAAGAACAAATAAACAATAAAAAACACAATCATGCCGGCAAAAAATATTTGAAGCCACAAAAGCTTCTTCGAAAACATTACATTTTTATTGTATTGATGATTCTGTATGTTTGATACATTCGCTTTGCGTCTGCCGTATTGGCTCATGCTTACTCTCCTCCAAACTTTATGATACCATAATAACACCCCATTTGGCAATAAAATTAAGAAAAATTACAATTTTGCATGTGCTAACTCCCCCACTTAGGCTATTTTTTAAGTGTATTTTTTGCACTTTATACCCAATGCCAATAATTTTGCATATCACGGGCGTATTAAGAAAACTTAACAAACCCCCTTGACAAAAAAAATAATATGTAGCATAATAAAAATGTTGAATGAAGTGTATAAAAAACACTTAATAAATCCCAAGGGGGTATAAATGATAGTAAATAGAATAAATAATATAAATTTTAAAGAAAATACATTGTCAAGAGAAATGAATTCTCAAGATGCAATCCTTATGTTAAGAGATCCTAACGCAGCTGTTAGATTTCAACAAAATCAGGAATATGCTCAGAAAGCTGATTCAGTTGATTCAAATCCTATAGTTGCATTGGGTTACAAGCTGTATAGAACTTTCAGTATGCTAAAAACAAATGACGGTTCTAATGCCGGAGTGAAGCAATTGGATAAAATTGCATAGCAAATTTTCTATAATATAATACACACACATATTTTGCGGTTAATCCATTTGGGATTGCCGCTTATTTTTATATTTTTATGAACTTAATGGAACTTTTTTTTTAAAATTTCGTCTTAAAAAATAGAAGGATGAAATATGAAAAGGGGTTTAGAGCAAATGGAATTTTTAGAAGATGCAGGATTTAATGAACAGAATCCGAAAACTTTTAGTTCAGTTGTAAATAATGACGATATTTTACAGATGTATTTAAAAGAAATCGGGCGAAAAAAAATGCTTTCAAAGAATGAGGAAATTGAGCTTGGAAGGTTAATACAAGAAGGTAACAAAGAAGAGGCTGAATTGGCCAAGCATAAACTAATACAGGCTAATTTACGACTGGTTGTGAGTATTGCAAAAAAATATATAGGTCAAGGGGTTCTTTTCATGGATCTTGTGCAGGAAGGTTCTTTGGGGTTGATAAAAGCTGCAGAAAAATTTGATTATAAAAGGAATTTAAAATTTTCTACCTATGCAACTTGGTGGATTAAGCAAACAATTATACGTGCGATTTCCAATCATTCCAGAACGATAAGAATACCTGTACATATGCTTGATAAGATTAGACGATATAAAAAAGCTTGTTCGGATATTGTTTCAAACGAATGTTTGGATGTTGATGACGAAACAATTTCTAAAATATCCGGACTTGATTTTAAAAAATTGGAGGAAGTTAAGAGTGCTATAAAAAAAGAACCAATAAGTCTTGATGCTCTTGTGACGGAAGATTTATGTATTCAAGATTATATAGAAGACACCACTTATATTTCTCCTGAGGCTTCAACTCAAAATAAACTGCAGGAAAAGGATGTGGTAAAGCTTATTAATATCTTGGATAAACGTGAACAGGAGATAATTAAAAGACGTTTCGGGATAGAGGGCGAAGAACCAAAGACTTTAGAGCAGATAGGCGATTCTTTGGGGTTTTCGAAGGAAAGAATAAGGCAGATTGAAAATATTGCGTTGCAGAAACTAAGAAAAGTAGAAAATATTGATAGTATGAAATCTTATCTTGAAGTCGGGTGATAAGTATTATTTGGCAACATTATTGTTTGGTTTTGATGTCAGATAGTACACGCCAATACCTGACAAAATTCCTAAAATTATTATTGCAGCAATCTTAAGGGCTGTATTTTTTACGCTGCCATTTGGGGAAGATTGTAAGATTCTTTTATATTTAACAATTTCTCCATATAGTTCAGGATTTGTCTTATCACGACCTTGTGCAACGAAATTTTTTTCTAAAGCATCCATTGGATTATATCCACAACCTTCTTCAAGGAATTTAAAGTACTCATCTTGGTAATTTGCAGGTATTTTTATCCTGTAATCTTTTGTTTTGTCTTTGTTATCTTTGTATAAGCCATCTAGATTTAGAGCGTCTAAGAAAAATATCATGTTGTGCTTTGAACTCATTGGTTCTGCAAATTTTGCACTAATGAATTCGTTAAGTTTTTTTAGCTTTTCTTTTGGTATTTTTAATATTTTAGATAATATTTCACATTCTCGTGTCATTTTATCGTTATTTTGATATTCAATTTTTATTGATTTGCAGTCGTGGTTTGTAGCTCCCAGAATATAACTGTCTTTACCCCATCCCCTTTTCTTAAATGCATCTGTAGTAGCCCAATCCTCGGACATGGTGTTGCTGCAATAAATTTTTGTTCTATCTTTGACATAAGGTTTTAAATTTCCGTTTTCGTATGGGTTAAAAAGGGATGCATTAGCTATAAACTCGTAAGTTATGCTTTCAGGTTTATATTTACTGCCTTTGACTTTTCTAAATTCATCTTCGATGATATCGAGAATTTCTCCCCTGTAATATTTTTTCTCTGTTGGAAGCTTTCCGTTGTAATCGTATATTGTTTGATCGCAGTATGACCAAGCATAGTCAACTCTTATATCATCATATAATTCAGCAAAACGATTAACTTTTTTGCGTAACAAATATCGCCCTTCTTGTGTTTCAAAATCGAGAGCAGGCTGGCCACAACCAACTGTTTTAGCCCTTAAAAAGGCTTTAGGGTTTGCCCAAACTTCATCACCCGAAAACCCTACCAGCATATCACCACTTAATTCAATACCTTTGTCATTAAGGATTTTTCTCGCTTCCTTCAAATGTTTTTCTGCGAGAAATTGTTCGAACATGTAAATGTCCATATCATAGCTATATTTATTTGTAATTTCGGCAATTCTGTTTAATCTTTTCTCAATAGGGACAAGAGTTTCATCATATAAATTCGCATCAATGTATTCCCAGTCTCTGAAGTTATATTTGGAGTATTTTTTGATTAAACCCTTGAATACAGATTTTGGTTCCAGCCATTCTCTGTTTTTTGTTTTGAATTCCCTAAATTCTTCAATTATTTTTTCTTTTTGTGAACTATCCTTTTTCATCAGGTTTTCGTATGCTTTTTTTAGAGCTTTTTCGGTTGAAGAATTGTTGTCATGAACATTTTCATAGTTCACGCGTACATCTTTATTTTGTTGTGTATTCATTTGAACCACATTTTTAATGTCGGAAATATCTAACAAATTCCCATACTCACTGGTGGTAAGTCTTTCAAGGTCAATATTATGTTTACTTAGGGAAAATGCAGAACCTGAATACTATGAATATCAGGTATTATACAAGGAACTTCTTGATGAACTCAGATTTGAAACAGA
>JAKSUP010000156.1 GCA_024408905.1 bacterium | reverse complement strand
AAAAGAGCTATCAATTTATGATAGCTCTTTTTTAATAAACAATAATTTCGTTATTTAAGTTTAACAGTGTTGTTTTCTGATAAGAATCTTGTAACTTTTTCATTTAATGCTTGTTGTGATAGAGCATTAAATACACCAGGAGTTTGAGACAACTGTTTAACCATCGTCTGTGGGTCAATTTGGTACATTTGACTCAACTCTGTCAACTTAGAACTAAAATCTTCTTGAGAAACTGTAATATTTTCTTCTTTAGCAATCTTATCTATTACTAATGAATTTTTAACTCTAACTGCAGCATCTTCTTTTAAGCTATTATGAATTGCATCATAGCCTTGAGCTTCCAGTGCTTGTTCCCATGTGAAACCTTGCATCTGTAATTTTTGTTTATATTCTTCTATTAATTGATCCGTTTCACGATCAATCATAGATGCTTGTATATCGACTTTTGCATCACTAACTACTTTTTCAAAAACTGCTTTTTCAGAATTTGTTCTATCCATATCAGCCTTTTGAGTATCTAAGTATTTTTGAATATCTGCTTTTAAATCATCTACAGTTTTAAAAGGTCCGACTTTAGCTGCAAATTCATCATTAAGTTCAGGTAATACCTTAGACTTAATTTCATTAACTTTACATTTGAATGTTGCAGGTTGACCTGCCAATTTCTTTTCATGATATTCTTCAGGGAATTTAACTTCAATTTCAAAATCTTCGCCAATAGTTCTATCCACCAATTGTTCAGCAAAACCTGGAATAAAACTTGAATGAGCTAAATCTAAAGTATAATTTTTAGCATCACCGTGTTCAATCTTTTCGCCATTTGAATATCCATCAAAGTCAAATACGATAACGTCATTTGCAGTAGTCTTACGGTCTTTTACAACAACCGTTGTTGCATGTTGTTCCAATAAACTGTCAATAGACTTTTGAAGGGCATCTTCAGGAGTTTTGTATTCTTCAACTTCAACAGTTATACCTTTATATTTACCCAATGTTACTTCAGGTCTTAGTTCAATTTTTGCAACGATTTTCAAAGATTCACCTAAGTTATATGTATATGATTCAACATACGGTTGGGCAACGATATCATAATTATTTTCTCTTACAACATCAGCAAATATTCTTGGTAATGCAATTTCTAAAGCTTCTTGTTTAATTCTTTCTTCTCCGATATGTTGTTCTACAACATTTCTTGGAGCTTTTCCTTTTCTAAACCCCGGAATATTTACATATTGAGCAAGTTTTTTTGCTGCATTATTGTAATAATCAGCAGCATCTTTTGCCGGTAATTCTATCTCAACTTTTACTACGTTTTCAGGTAGTTTTTCTATTTTTGTTTCCATATATACATCCTCATCTTATATATCCTAACATATATAAAGCTACAACAAACGGGGGTAAATGTAAAGATTACATACAAAAAGAGGTTTTGATAATATCAAAACCTCAAATATAACTCCTATAGACTAAACTTTATACTAATCCTTCTTTAACAGCTTTTACTGCAGCCTGCACTCTGTCATTTACACACATTTTTTGCAAAATTGAACAGACATGAGCTTTTGCAGTGTGAACACTTACGATTAATTCTTTAGCAATCTCAGTATTACTTTTCCCGTCAACTAAATGTTTTAAAACTTCGAATTCGCGCTCAGTTAAAGGAACCCTGCCTTCTTCAATTGATTTATCTTTCAATATACCGAGAGTTTCTTGTTTAGGAAATGCGTCGAGGACCTTTCTTGCAACTAACGGGTCAAGCCAACACACCCCACCAACAACATCCCTAATTACATCAGCAAGTTTTGTCGGGTCGATATCTTTTAAGCAATATGCCATTGCACCTGATGATAGAGCTGCAATGACTTCTTCTTCTCTATCATGAGAAGTCAACGCAATCACTTTTATATCCTTATTCATTTCTTTAACTTTTAATGTTGCCTCAATTCCGTTCATTCCGGCCAATCCCAAATCCATTAACACTATATCGGGCGAAAACTTTTCAATCAATTGCAAACCTTCAATAGCATTATCACTTTCGGCAACTACCTTGATATCATCGTTTGAATTTAATGCACAACGCAAACCTACGCGTGTTAGTTTAAAATCCTCGATTATAATTACACTAATAGTTTTTTTCTCAATTTCGACTACTGTACTCATTGCTTCTTCTCCTTACAGGTACTTTCCTACGCTTCAAATAGATACTGATTGTACTATTTATGCACAAGTCTATTAAATAATGGTAAAGTCCTTGAGTATATTAGCCAACTATCTTATATTTATTTTTTAAAATCTATAAATTTATCCTTTAGAATTTTCAAGACCTTGGATTAATGAAATAAAGTTCTTGTACTCGCACATCAAATTATCCATTACAATACTTGAATAAAAAGTTTTATTGTTGTTTTGAATAATTGCTTTTGATTCAGCTAAAATAATTTCGGCTTTTTGCTTTAGTAATTTATATAAAATTGATTGTTCTTCATCATTCAAAATGCCACTGCATGCAATTTTTACTCTTGAAACTGACAAAAACTGAATAGGGTTATCAACAGGCTTTGCTAACATTAATTCCTTGAATTTTTCCTTACCCTCGTTAGTTATTGAATAATAGACAGAAGGTCGTCCACCTTTAGACATTGTTTTTTGTGATTTTAAGCAACCTAACTTGCATAGCCTGTTTAATGCAGGGCTTATAGTTCCGTAACTGGGGGTTGTTAGTACCGAAAATTCTGCACGTATATCTTTTGATATTCCATACATAGTAAGGACCTTATTATAAAGCTCATACAAAATCAATAATTCAATCATAAACTAATCTATATCTTCCTTCACAATAGATTCAAACTCTTTTGCAAGTTTCATACTCCACTTAGCATTTGCTTCAGACATTATTGTATCAATAGCTTCATTTTTAGTTAAAGCCCCTCTGTAAGGACGGTTTTCCATTAATGCAAAATAAGAATCCACTATTAGTATAATTTGCGATTCTATAGGAATTTCTTTACCGGAAATCTTATTTGGATATCCTGTTCCGTTCCAATTTTCATGGTGTTTCTCAATTATGGGAATAACGTCAACTACATTAGCAATAGGTTCCAGTATTTCACGGGCAGCGATTATCGGATGTTTCTTAATTTGCATAACATCCTCGTCACTTAATGGTTCTTTTTTATTCAAAATATCCTTAGGAAGCATTGTATTTCCAATGTCATATAATAAGAATGCGATTTTCAATTTATCAACATTGTCTTTAGGCACCTCAAAACGCTTTGCTAACAAGCTTGCTAAAAATATTTTACGTTTCGTTGCACCATCTTGATGATCAGGATTATATGTTGAAACCAAAGTATCTGCTACTTGATAAATAGCGTCATTATTCATATTCATTTCAGCCAATTTTTTGTTTAGCAAGCGTGAAGTTCTCGTATCAATAGGTATACGTTTTTTTGATAAAATATCAATATATGTTTCAATTGCAACTTCTTGCCATGGCACTTCTGATGATTGTTTAGCCAAAGTTACCTGATTTCTGCCATTACGTTTTGATTCGTACATCGCATGGTCAACTAATTCAAGTAATTCATCCAAATCTTCGGTTTGATCAGGGAAAGTTCCAACACCAAGGCTTGCTGTTATGTGGCCAATTTTTTCCAGTTCTAAATCTTCAATCAATTTTCTGATACGTTCAGCTGCAACCATACCACCGGCAGAATCTACACCAGGTAAAATTATGTTAAATTCTTCGCCACCCATTCTGGCTGCGATATCAATAGATCGGCCGGATGTTTTAAGAACATTTGCAATAGCTTTAATTGCAATATCTCCATAATTATGGCCATAAACATCATTAATTTGTTTTAAATGGTCTAAGTCCAAACCTATAACCGTAAATTTTTGATGTTGTCTATCGGAACGAATCGCTTCTTTTTTAATAACTTCTTCGAAATAACGTCTGTTATATAAACCTGTCATACCGTCAGTTATAGCTTGTTCTTTTACAGCTTGAAATAAATCTGCTATTGTTATTGCTAATTCTATCTGTTTTGCAAATAGTTTTAAGAAATTAAGTTCATTTTCTGTCGCATCATCACGCGAAGAAAATACAACCAAAGAACCGAAATTTGATTCTTTATACTTTAATGGCACAAACATGTAGGATTTTGTATTGGTTTTAGCTACTGCTTTATTTACAAATTCATCAGATATACCAGGCATTAAACTCTTCGCCAAAGAAACAATATCTTTAGATAAGTATATTCTATTTGAACTTATTGAACCTTTTAAATCTTTTAAATTTGGTGATGACAATCTTAAATCATATG
>JAKSUP010000155.1 GCA_024408905.1 bacterium | reverse complement strand
GTATGCCCAACCGACCTCTTGGGGTAGTGGAAACAATCTGGACAGCATTTAGCCCAGCCATCATTCTCAAACGTCTGTGGGGAGCAAGTTACAAGTACATTCAATTTTTGTCTGCGCATTGACATAATCGAATCTATCCTTACAGATGTTCCGTCGTACAATATGTGTATTCCACATTTTCTCGATTTTTTAACACTAAACGAACAATATTGTTACAAATCTTTACACTTTCCCTGTGTAATACAATGATAGTCCATATTTCAGCATGGTGCAATTATTAAGAGATTGTTACAAAAGATATGCAAAACATCCTTATTCGTTATAAAATTTTTGTTATGGAAATATGCGCATTTTTTGGAACTTTTAATCCTATACACAACGGTCATATTAAAATGGCTGATTTTACCTTAAAAAAATATCATTTTGATAAAATTATTTTTGTGCCGGCATATCTTCCACCACACAAAGAACTTGAAAACAATCTTGCAGGTCACCGTTTGAATATGGTAAAACTTGCCACAAAAAGTAACCCGAGATTTGAAGTTTCGGATATTGAATATCAATCAAACACAAAATCCTATTCTATTTTTACAATCGAAAAATTAATTAAGGAATACAACATTCAAGGTCGCATAAATTTTATCATCGGAACGGATGCTTTCGAAAAAATCGAAACTTGGTACAATGCAGATAAACTAAAAGACCTTGTACATTTTATCGTTTTCCCGAGAAGGGGCGAAAATACAAATAAGCTTGAAACCCTAAAACAAAACGGTTGGAGTTTTGAAATCGCACAATCTGAATATTTTGATATTTCTTCAACAGAAATACGAGAAACTTCATCACACACAAAAACAAATACAGAAGTAGAGGAATATATAAAAACACATGATTTATACAAGTCTTGAAGATTACAAAAAATGGTTAAAGCTCAACCTGACAGAAGAAAGATATGAACATTCTCTCGGTACAGCAGAATGCGCAAAAGAACTCGCAAAACGATTCGGTTTAGATGAAGAAAAAGCTTATTTTGCAGGACTTATCCATGACTGTGCGAAATGCTTTCCGAATAACGAACTCAAAGAAACCATTTGCAAATGTGATGACCTTTGCGAAGGGGAACTGATTAACCCCAAAACTTATCACGCACCTGCAGGAAAAATACTTGCTCAAAAAGAATTTTGTGTAAATGATGAAGAAATCTTATCCTCAATCCGTTGGCATACCCTCGGCAAACTCGAGATGACAGATTTTGAAAAAATAATATTTCTTGCAGATAAAATCGAAACAAGAACAAGACCTCAAGAATGGATTAAACCAATTCAAGAAGTTTTGGAAGAAGAAAACGGATTAAATAAAGCCCTTCTATTATGCTACGCAAACACTATAAAAAGCCTTGTTGATAGAAATTTGAAAATCTGCAAGACAACAATTGATATATACAATAACCTCTTGGAGACTTGTTTTTAAGCCGAAATACTTATTGCGAATTTTCCGTTTGTATGATAAAATCGGAACAGAAAGGGGTGCCTATGAGAGTTTCTGCTATAGCCGGCATTGCAAGTCCAAGTGTTTATTATCCAAACGCAAAATCAATTGCAGTCAGCCGTACTGTAAAAAAAGCAGAAGAACCAAACTCTGATATTAAATTTAACTCCTTACCAATTACAAACAAGAACAAAAATCTTTCTCAAATATATGATGTAATCAATGAGTGGAAGTATTTTTGCCACAAACAAATCCTGAATGGTAAACTTGATATTATAGTGTAGTTTTATGGAAATTATTAACAACAACACCAAAGAAATTAAAGACGCAAGCCTTATTTTAGGGTTTTTTGACGGCATACATTTGGGACATAAAAATGTTATTGAAAAAGCCGTAAGCGTTGCAAAAGAAACAAATAGTAAAACCGTATTACTAACTTTCAAAAATTCTCCGGCTGAGTTTTTTAACAAAGAATTCAGTTATATCTGCCCAAGAGAAATATCATACAAAAAAATTGAAACCCTCGGAGTAGATTATATTTACGAAACAGAATTTGAAACACTTGCCGAAATCTCAGCAGAAGATTATTTGGAAAGTATTGTCAGTATTTATCATCCCCAATTTATAACCACAGGATACAATTATACTTTTGGCAAAAATAAAAAAGGCACAACTAAAACTTTAGAAGAAAACCAAGAAAAATACGATTATAAATACTTTTGCACACCCGAATACAAGTTTGAAAAAGACTCTGTTTCTTCAACCGAAATTAAAAAGCTTTTAAAAATCGGCAACATTGAAAAAGCCAACGAATTTTTAGGTTCACCTTTTAGCCTAACTTCAAAAGTTATTGAAGGTGCTAAATTGGGCAGAAAACTCGGATTTCCGACTGCAAACATGATTTATCCCAAAAACATTATTAAAATTCCATACGGTGTATATTTGGTTGAAACTTTGGGCAGAAAAGGAATGCTTAATTGGGGAATTAAACCGACAGTTAACGGAAGTTCAGAAATTCTTGAAACTAATATTTTCGATTTTTCCGATGATATTTACGGAAAAGATTTAGAAATAAAAATTCTAAAAAAAATACGAGATGAAAAGAAGTTTTCGTCATTAGAAGAACTGAAAAACCAAATAGAAAAGGATAAAGAATATTGCTTAAAGTCGTAATTATAGGATATGGAGAGATGTTTACAAACTTGATTGCAGGTACACTTGATGCCGATTGCAAAATAGTTGGTGTGTTGAGAAAAGACACTATAAAATATCCGAGATTTATTCGTAAAATAAAAGATATTATCAATCCATCCGTTGAATATAATTACATAAAAAGCTATCATATACCTGAAATCAAAGGAATAAAGAGCGTTAACTCCGAAAAATTCAGAAAAGAACTTTTAAAACTCAATCCTGATTTAGTAATCGTTGGTTCTTGGGGAGAAAAATTTTCAAAAGAAACATATAGTATTCCTAAAATAGCAACAATAAATGCTCATCCGTCACTTTTGCCAAAATATAGAGGACCTAATCCTTATTTTTGGGTAATAAAAAATCAAGAACAAGTGACAGGAGTTACCTTCCATTTAATGGATGAAGATTATGACAGAGGTGCAATTCTTGCCCAAGAGGAAATAAAAATATTTCCTGCTGACACAGGAGAAACCCTCAAAAAAAGAACTGTTTTAACGGCTCGTGGAGTTGTTTGCGCACTTTTAAGAGATTTATCAGAAGATATTATTATTCCGTTACAACAATGTGAAGATAAGGCCAGCTATTATTCTTATCCTGATGACTTGGAAATAAGTTTTAGGAAAACTGCAGAGGAAAATTATGCCACAATTAGGGCTATACATCCTTGGGGCGAAGCGTATTTTTACCACGAAATTACTGCGCTCACTCCAAATCCACACAAAACCTTCGTTGAAACAAATAATACCAAATACACAAATCCCGGAACTATAACTTCAGTTGATGCTGAAAAGAAGAGCATTTCAGTTCTTTGCGAAGGTGGAAAAATCTTAAAAATGGATGATGTAGTCCTTTACAAGAAAAGTGACAGAATATTTACTTCAAACTTTATAAAACTTGATGTTAAAGAAGGTAATATCATTATTTAAACATTTCCAAAACTTCTTTCGGAGACATCTTGATTTCTTTTACCATTTTTTTGTCACACGGAACAATAAATGTTATTTTATCAGACACAGCTTTTTTATCATTACGCATTATATCAACAAGCACATCCGTATCATATTTTGAAACTATATCAATATTTTTAAATTCGTATTTAGCAAACAAATCCATTGCCAACTTATAATATGAATAAGTAATCATATTTTGAGAATATGCCCATTCAAAAATAAAAAACATACCATATACAACAGCTTGGCCATGCGTATATTTTCTATAGCCGGTTATTGTTTCCAAAGCATGAGCTAAAGTATGCCCAAAATTTAATATTTTCCTCAATCCACCTTCTTTTTCATCAACATTAACAACTGCTGATTTTAAATTAAGACAATTAGATATAACACGCACAAGCGTAATTGTATCCTTTGTCAACAATTTTTTATAACCCAATGCCAAATATTCAAGCAAATATTGGTTTGGTTCATAGCCACAATCTGACTCTATGAAACCATATTTTAAAATCTCACCCAATCCTGATTTATACTGTTTTTCATCCAATGTTTTTAAAAAATTAACATTCACAAAAACTGCTTCCGGCTGCCAAAAAGCACCAACAATATTCTTTGCATCATCCAAGTTAATTGCAGTTTTGCCACCAACAGATGAATCTACCATTGATAATAATGTGGTCGGAACTTGGATATAG
>JAKSUP010000154.1 GCA_024408905.1 bacterium | reverse complement strand
GTTTTATTTGTTCTGTAAAATCAATACTTTCTCGCAAAGAATTTGCTCTTGAACATGCTCCTGCGTAGTTCTCCGTAACATTGGCGCCACCACAAGAGCGAGGAAGCAAGTGTTCAATAGATGCAAAATATGGCCACGCAATACGGTAGGCAATTTTATCAGAACTTTCTTTTGATAATTTTACAACGTATGCCGGAAAAGAATTTTGTGATGTAGGAAGTTCACAAGCTTTATCAATCAGTTTTTCTTTTATTCCAGCTTCCGGCAAATCTCCTAATAATTTTGCCAAGTCATAGATAAATGCTTTTCTTGTAAATGGAATAATTACAGGTTTACCATCCAAACGATTTTGTGCATCTTTTATTAAAGATTTTAGCTGTTCATTTTCTTTTAAACAAGATCTTTTACGTATTATTTCCATGAAGTCAATTACTTTTTTCTGATTTTCTATGTTGTCAGATGTTGTTTTTAATTCTAAACGCTCTGCTTCTACTTTTAATTTTTCCATTACTTTGGCAGCTTTGGTGTTGACCGTTTTATCTTCATCAGCACTTATTTTCTTCAGTTTATATATAAATTCTGTTGTACTAAAAGGTTCTATAACAGGCTGTTTATTTAGTTTTTTATATGTGGTATCCATAAAAATATCAAAAGGTTCTTTGTATTTTTGGGGCAGTTCTTTAGAAAGTTTAGAAATGCTATCTAGTATTGGTTTTTGTTTTTTTACTAATATTTTTTCATACAATGGTTCATTTGTTGATATTAAGCCTTTTAGACTTTTATCGGGGGAAACAAGTGCTTTTAGTTTTAATAGTTTAAATAGTTTTGCCTCATTTCCACTATATGTGTTTTTGTATCTCCCTAAGGCTGCAAGAGCTACAGATGCTTCGTTTTTAAAAACATCTGATTTCATTTGTTTTTGAAATTTTCGTGGGTCAACCATTTCAACACCTGTATAGATACAAGGCACACCGTATTCAAAAAGTCTTTTTAGTTTTTCTGCATTGGCAAAGCCAAAAGAAATATTATATGGAATATAACAAATGTTTGAAATTCCGTTGCAACAAAAACCTTCCTTGCAAGGTTTATTTGCAAGAGTTTTTTGTTGTCTTTGTTGATACACATTTAATAATTCAATACGCTGAATTTTCATACTATACCTATAATACCATATGATATAATATGTGTCATTATTATTTTATAAAATTTTCTTCATATTCTTCTCTGGATAAAAACGGATACAAATCTTCCAAACTAGGTGAAATCATTGTTCCATCATCCAATTTTTTAGCTGAAAGTTTTGGTGCAAAAATATAGTTAGGAGAGAGCATAACTTCACACAAAATCGGACCATCAGTTTCTAATATATTTTTAATTTGTTCTTCTATATTTTCCAAACTATATATTCGTATTGTTTTAAATCCAAAAGCATTACCAAGATTTATAAAGTTAGGAATTTCAACTCCACTATCAATCGTGCAAGCTGTCATTCTTCCTTTAAAGAAATTTTTTTGTGTTTGTTGAATGGAAATGTAGCCATTATTATTTAATATAAATAATTTTATCGGCAATTTGTTCGTTAATATTGTTTGTAATTCTTGTAAATTCATCATAATTGAACCATCACCTTCAAGACATACGGTTCTTTGCTTGTTGTTAGCAAGACAAGCTCCGATAGCAGCAGGAAGCCCATACCCCATTGAAGCGTCTCCACTATTCCAAATATAGCGTTGGTTTTCTTTTACTTTACCCACTTGGAACGGAAGAAGAAACGCAGTTCCGTTCGCTCCGACAACAACTTCATCCTCTTTAAAGCATTCAATAAGTTTTTCTATAAAATAATATGGTTCAATCGGGTTGTGTTTAATTCTTTCTGCTTCATTTACAGGAGGGTATTTTCGTTTTAAATTATGACAAAATTCGTTCCATTCAGAGAAATCTTTTGGTTGAATTTTATCATAGAATTTATTTATAAATTCTTTAGCATCAGAATTAATCTTGATAAACGGTTTTATGGTTGGTTTTTCAAGTTCTGCTTTATCAATATCAACAACAACGAGTTTCGCATTTTTTGCAAAATTTTCCCAATTATAGCTTACTTGCCTTATGTTATTTCTTGACCCGATTGAAATTACTAAATCAGCATTTTGTAAGGCAAAATTTCCTGCTCTGTTTGCAACAGTTCCTATTCTTGCAATAAAATTAGGATTTTTATCAGGAATAATATCAAACCCGTTCATTGTCGTAACTACAGGAATATTGAGTTTATTAACTAGTTTTATAAAATCATCTTTCCCATTTGAAAGTCTTATCCCATGACCTGCAATAATTAAAGGTCGTTTTGAGTTATTAAAAAGTTCAACTAATTTATCTAATTCTTTTGTTATATCTGGTAAAACAAGTTCATCTTCTTTATAATCATATTTTCTCAGCTTAGTTTCATCTATTGTTGCTGCTTGGAAATTTATCGGAATATCAATCCACACAGGTCCTTTTCTCCCGTGAGTTGCAAGATAAACTGCTTTATCCAAAACATATTCAATGTCATTGGGGTTTTCTAAAGATACGGCATATTTTGTAAGTGGTTTAACGCAAGAAATAATATCAACTTCTTGGTCGCCCAATTGTCGTAAATTAATTTCAGGATAGCTTGATAGCATTGTTGAAGTTTTTACTTGACCTGAAATATATAATACAGGCACAGAATCAGTCCATTCACCAAAAACCCCGTTTAAACAATTTAAACCCCCGGGGCCTGTTGTAACATTAACTACTGCAAGCTCTTGGTTAACTCTTGCATAACCTTCTGCTGCAATAGAACATGCTTGTTCATGGTGATTACAAACGTAAGGAATGTATTTCCCAAAACTATCATTGAGGTGCATTGCGCCACCTCCTGACACCATAAATACATTCTTAATTCCATAAACTTCTTTTAATCTTTTTGCTATATAATCAGAAAGTTTTATCATAACTGCTCCTTACGCACCAATACATCCACCGGCTTCTCGAATTGAATCTTTGTATCTTGATTCCAATACTTCAATCCTTTTTATGTCTTCGGATGATATTGCGCTGTAGAAATTCTGTTTATTCTTAATCCACATTAGTTCAAATCCGACTGCTTTTAAAATCCCTTTATCAGCATTTTCATCTTTTAGGGCATCTTGAGCATTAAATATGACTTTTCTTGTTTCAAAACGAGTCAAAGCACCTTGTGGCAATCTTTTGAAAAACGGTAAAGACATAGCTGAAACACCGCCACCTATAACCAATTCTTTTTTATATTCCAATGTTTTTTCAGCAATTTTTTGTGCGTAATCAAATATGATTTCGTGGTTTATATCGTCTTTACTCATTCCTAAAGAACCTGTCATATCAGTTCTTCCGAATACTATTCCCGATAAATCTTTTGCAAAATCACTCCCTAAAATTTCGTCTAAATAATTAAATCCATATTTTGTCTCTATATTTACCAAAAATTTCATTGAATTTCTTTCTTCTTCAGGGAAAGCCATTTTTGTAGCTTGTAAGAACTTTTTAACGGCATAAGGAGATTCTATCATAGGAGCAACAATTGCACTTACACCTATTGTTCTTGCATCATACATATCTTTAATTGCCTCACAGCCACCAACTTTTATAGTTAAATCCAAGCCTGCACGCGTTACAACTTCTTTCAATCTCAAAGCTTCTTCCAACCTTGTACCTTCTGCTTCAAATTCTGCCTTTATACCTGCAACGTGATGATTTTCTTTTAAATCTAAAAGGACATCTACCATTTTTCTTTCAAGTAAATTCATACGTTACTCCTTTCGCGATTGTATTCGTACATATTTTTTAATCCGATTTCCATTGGTGTAAATTCAAAATTCGGAATGTTTTTTAAAAGTATTGAATTATCACCTGTGTACTCATAATTCATTTTGCTGTTTTTTATAATAATATTGAATCTTTTCCCTGAGTTTTTACGTATAATTTCTGCTGTTTCTTTTAAACTTACCGAATTATTTGGTGTTATATTTATAATTTTATCTTTTGGAAAATGTTCAATAAAATGTTTTACAATTCTGACCATATCATCAACATATAAGTAATCAAAAACTACATTTTGATTAATTTCTATGGGTAAATTTTTTACAGCTTGACCTATTGCATAATTTGGGAAACGGCTTTCTTTTTCGCCAATTCCATAACATGCAAAAATGTTGAGCATTAAGATATCTTCTCGTTCTTTTACGATATCTGACATCATCAATTTTGATAAACCATATAATTCACTTGGAATAAATTTCCCGATTTCATCTTCTTTAACTTTACGAAAATCTC
>JAKSUP010000153.1 GCA_024408905.1 bacterium | reverse complement strand
TTGTTGTATCTGAAAAAATCTGCCATTCCACAACCTTTTTAATCTTGTACTTATTTTTCTTACTTTATGTATGTTTTTAACTCGTAACATAATTATTGTTATGTTACATGATGTATATCGGCATTTTTTTAAAAAACTTTAATAATTTTATGCAAATTGTTACAAAAAGATGAAAATTGTTACAATTCTTGTTTAAACTTTAAGAATAATTGGATTTATTTTAATTGATTTTTATCTAAATCAATTTTTTTGTAGCACAAAATTATACTAAATTTTCAAATATGTTACCAAACTCGTAACATAACAATAATTTTAGTACATAATATGTAACTTATTGAGGTTAAGTGTTATTGTCTGTATATCTTATAATTATTGGGTTATAGTTTAAATGACTTTAAATTTTTATCTATTATGTCTTGATTTATACCTATGTATCTCAATGTAACTTTTTGAGAAGAATGATTTAATATATTTTGTAATAGAGCAATATCTTTTTTCTCTTGATAAAAATGATAGCCAAATGTCTTTCGCATTGTATGAGTGCCGATTTTAGTTGTTATTCCTGCTTGTAAACAAGCCTCACTAATAATTCGGTATGCTTGCACCCTTGTTATTGCTTTATCACCTCTTTGGCTTAAAAAGATATATTCATGTGGACTTTTACCAATAATGTATTCTTTCAATGGTTCTTTAAATGAATCTGTTATAGGGAATTTCTTATATTTTCCTGTTTTCTGTTCTTTCAGTTCTATGTATCGTTTGTTTTCGACATCTGAAACTTTTAACTTCAAAATATCTGAAACCCTCAAACCACTATTTATACCTATCAAAAATAGCAAATAATTTCTCATTGAATTTTGTTTTAATATTGTTTTTACTAATTCGATTTTCTTTTTATCTCGTATTGGTTCAACACATTCCATAATAGAACTCCTTTCTTAAATTAAATTGATTACTACAAATTCAATACTTCTCAAATTATGAGAAAAAGAAATAATAAAATAATTAGATTTTTGGATTAGTAATAAAAAAAGTCATTTAGCATGAGATTACTAAATGACTTTTGCTTATACAATTAAAAATAATATTTAGACAAATACCATTTAACTTTTTTCCTAATAAAATCACCTACTTTATCTCGTTTAATATGTGAATATGGTGGGATAAATACAATGTCAGGTTTACCATAAGATGTAGTTTTAGGGTGTTTTTGTCCGAACTCATAATGAGTTAGTACAGTTTCAGGACTTATTAGAATATTGTATCTTTTACATAATTTAGCAACTTCTTTCATACAAGATTCAAATTGAACATTTGTCATAGGATATTCGCCTTGATTTCGTTCATTCATAAATCCGTACATACAAGCCATAGCAATACCGATAGTACGAGTATTACCACCGCCTGTGTGTTGTGCGTATCTGCCGTCATTACAATTTATGTTATCTTCAGGTTCAAATTTACCTTTGTGAACTTTTCCATTTCCACCAACTACAAAATGATAATGTTCTAAATCGGTTGTATTTGGAGCATACTGACCTGCTGTCCAATGTATAATAATTCTATTCATATAAAATTCCTTTCTTATTTAATTGGGAAGTAGTAATCAACCAAATAGCTTGCAGCATCAAAAGGGTGTTCTAAAAATTTCAAATCGTGGTCGTTCTTTATTTGCTTTAAAGACGGAACATCAACAATAGAAGTACCCTCTTTGAAAGATAGGTTGTAAATATTGTGTAAAAGCCATTTACACTTCTTATCAACAAATAAAGAAATTTCGCCTTTTGAGTTACAAACTTTCGCATTAAAGGCTTGTATTCTGCGTAAAATCGGTGGGTTGAAATCCCTTAATTGAAATTTAGGACTATATCCATAATTAGTTAAAGCACGTTTGATAATCATATAATTCGTAAATTCAGATTGCGAAGAACGATTATCACCACTTGCATCACCATTGATAATAATTTCACCTTTATGGTTAGGGTATCTGCGTATAAATTCATCAATAGCCTGTTGTGTAGTAGTGTTTTCAATAGTTAGTTCATCAAAGAAATAAATATTTTTATCGTCTTTATGAGCCAAGCACCAACACATTGGATCTACGTTGAAATCACAAGTTAGATGTAATGGTAAATTAGGGTTATAACGCAAAACTTTGATATTATCGTCAGTAAAGTTTTTAACTACAAGTCCTGAAGAATAATTACCAAATTGACCGAGTACATTTATTCGATAATATTCAGGATCAAAATCTTCTTTCATTGATTCTAAATAATGTTCCGGCAAATAAACATTATTTGATGTTGGAGCAATTATTAGTCGATAATTTTCTTTTTTGTTTTCTACAAACCTTTTGTATATCCAACCCTTGTTGGCTTGTGGGTTAGTATGTCCAAAAAGTCTATATCGAAAATTACCCCAAGAAGGTTTTACATTGGTATTTCTTAAACGACCGATTAACTGTTTAAAAGCTGAATCTGATACTTGTGAGGCTTCTTCAATTTCAGCCCAATGTAAATTTAAAGATTTTATTTTTTCAGGATTATCAACCCCTTTAAAAAGAATTTCTGAACCATTTGCAAATGTCATTTTCTTTTCAATCTTGTTAAACGTGTAATGTTTTCCTGCAACATATTGCATATTATCAAGATGTGAAAAATATGATTCTAATGTGGTATCTCGAACTAGGACATATTCTTTTGCACAAACTAGACCTTTACTTCCCGGATATTTTCTAGCAAGCATTATTCCTAATAAAGAACCACACCAAGTTTTCCCTGAACCATAACCCCCTTGATATATAACTACATCAAGGGAGTTTGAATGAGGGATATTGAAAAATTCTTTTTGTTTTTCTAATAGGGTATATTTCACCGTTTTTTACCTTCAATATTATCAAGCCTATGGTGAGCAGATTTTGTACTTTCTTCTACTTTCACCATTCTTTCTATTAAACAGTTGTGTTTATCTTGCTTATCTTCAAGTCTTTTGATTTGTTTTTCTATGAATTTTATACTCATAGCCAAACCACCAATAAAAACTCCTGCCGTCAAAACATTAACTACAATTACAAGCAAAAATTCCATACTTATTGACATTTCCAAGAACTCCTATGACAAATCTGATAAACATCAACACACCAAGACATAACATTTGCTTTAATGGTATTCTCACCAGAATTTTTTAATACTTCTCTAAAAGCCAAACTCGTAAGTCTGCGATATTCAGCCATTGAAATAGAACCTTTTAGAACATTTCCATAAATATCGTGTTTTTTATCAAGTAAATAATCATGAACCATTGATGCTAATAAAAATGCGTTATCAGTTTTACTACCAACCAATCTCCAAAAAATTCTAGGAATGTCAGCTCCATTCCATATATATTTTTTAGGAATAGTAAAGGAAAATATCCTTTTATTAGTAATAATATTTACAGGAACATCATTATGTAATTTAAAGGGATATTTCTTTTTTTCTTTTTTAATTTCTGCCGTATCAGTTGCCTCAATTACACGCAAACAAACAATCGGCATTACATCAAATGTAACGTACTTCACAAACTCTTTCATATAAACTCCTTCCTTAAAAATTGGGGTAAACTATGGGGGTAAATTATGTGTAAATTAACCAAATAAATCATCTAATGAGCCACCACCTGAAGATGATGGTTTTACATAATGACAACCCTTTAATGGGATAAATGTTTGGCTATTTACAACACTTAAAGAACCTGACCAATAAACTCTATCGTTTAGACCTAGAAATACTGAAATTGATGGCTGATTACTAGATGATAAACAATAGCCTGTTTTCACTCCATTTATATATAAATATCGTTTTGCAGTAACATCAGCATTACAAACATACCAACCAGAACAAGGTGCAACAAATGCAGAACTATATGAAGTTGGAGTTGTTGAAATATCAACAATGGCAGATGTATCAGGTGCTAATTCATTAATTATTTTTTTAATAAAATCAGTTCCCAAAGTAACATTACTTAATTTTGCATCTGCTCTTTTGCTAATCATTCCATATATTTCACCCATTGGTAAAGTAAATGTTTGATTATTTTCATCTATTGTATAGTAATTGCCAATACCCTCTTTTTGATAAAGTTCTTCAACAAATTCTCTATATTGCGATAATGTAATTTTTGAGCCTGTTTTAGATAAATAATAAGGTATTTGTACTAAAGCCCTTGTTCTATCTCCATCAATATCAAAATATGAATGTAATAAATCAACTTCAACATAGCAAGAATTAGACCAAGAACATTTACCATACCAAAAAGAATATATAGCCTCTCTTATCCAAGCACATCCTATGTTATC
>JAKSUP010000152.1 GCA_024408905.1 bacterium | reverse complement strand
GTATGTTTGAAACATAACTTTTCCTTTGTATTCACCACGACCTGCACGACCTGCAACCTGTGTCAGAAGTTGAAATCCACGCTCTGAGGCTCTAAAATCGGGAACAGAAAATCCGGTATCTGCACTAATTACACCGACCAAGGTGACATTAGGGTTATCCAAACCTTTTGCAATCATTTGTGTGCCGACTAAAATATCAATTTCACCTTTTTGAAATTTGTTTAAAAGTTCAATATGTGCATTTTTCTTTGTTAAAATATCACTATCAATTCTTTCTACACGATAATTTGGGAATAATTCTTTTATTAAGATTTCTATCTTTTGTGTACCTGAACCTGAATTTGAAAGTGCATCGCTTCCACATGCCGGACAATAATCAGGGAAACTCATTTCTTTGTTACAATAATGACATTTTAGTTTTTTACCGTCTGAATGCCAAACCATCGGGATTGAACAATCAGGACATTCAATTACTGTCCCACAAGCTTTACATTGTGTGTACGTTGAAAATCCACGCCTGTTCATTAACAGTATAACTTGTTTTCCGTTTTCAACTGCCTCTTGAATTTCAATTTGCAAAGGCTTTGAAATAATTCCCCTGTATGATGCTTTACCGTATTCTTGCATATTAATAACTTCAGGTTTCGCTAAAGGTGCATTGTTGTATCGTTTTAGAAGTTGAAAAAGGTTGTTGTTATTCTGAGCGTAATAAAAAGTTGAAACATCAGGAGTCGCAGAGCCTAAAAGAAGCGGTGCTTGATAGAATTGTGCCAGACGTTTTGCAATAACTCTTGCATCGTACCTTGGTGCAGGATTTGTTTGCTTGTAAGCACCTTCGTGTTCTTCGTCAATAATAATTAAACCTATGTTTTGCAGGGGAGCAAAGACTGCTGAACGAGCGCCTGCAAGTATTCTGATTTCGTTTTTATATAGCCTTTGCCATACATCATACTTTTCGCCGTCAGAAATACTACTGTGCCAAATTGCAACATCATTTATTCCGAATTTTTTTGCCAGACGCTTTGTTAATTGTGATGCGAGTGCAATTTCAGGAGCTAAAAACAAAACATTTTTTCCTTCATCAAGAACATCTTTTATAAGTTTAAAATATATTTCTGTTTTACCTGATGCTGTAACACCGTGCAAAAGTATAGGGTTTTGGGATTTTAGTTTTCCTTTTATTCCTTGATAAATTTCTTCTTGTTCTTCTGATAGCTCATAAAGTGGTTCAACTTTAACATCTTTAAATATGGTCAATGGGTTTCTGTAAACGTATTCAAGATTTATTTTTATATAACTCAAATCAGCAAGTTTTTTCATAGTGTTGCGTGTTGTTTTGGCTTTTTCTTCAAATTCAATTAATGGAGATTTGCCTTCTGATTTTAAAAGTTCTAAAATCTCTATTTGACGTTTTGTAAGTCCTTGAAAATCCTCTTTTATAAGTTCAACAGATTGTTCTGTTTTAGAATTTTTTTCAATAAGTTTCATAGGAACAGCAGCATTTAAAACGGTTACAAAATCTGTACAATAATAATTTGCAACCCATTCAAGAAGTTTTAAGTACTTTATTGAAAATAAAGGAGTCCCGTCAAGGATTTTATTTATTTTTTTAGCCTTTATCCCTTCGGGTAAATAATCAGTAAACCCTACAACAAAAGCATTTACAAGTCCTTGTCTTCCGAATGGCACAAGAACAGCTTGCCCGATTTCAATAACGGACGTCATTTCATCAGGAATTATATAGCTGAAGGTTTTTACTCCCAACCCCTTAATATTTACTAAAACGACTGCATATTTCATTAAATATATTATATCTCAAAATAACAATAAAAATTATGATTATAATTTTTTGCCCTTTTTGTGCTATTATTACAGTAATAGAGAGGTTAAAAAAGAAAGGAAGTTTTATGACAAATTTATCACCATTACAAATCGAAAGATTAAAGTATGAACCAAAATTGCCTTCTTCTTTGGCAAACGGTATCAGTCATTTAGTTTCTGTTGAAGGTTCTGCAACTCAATCAGTTGCTAACCAAGACGAAATTAGTGCATTATTCAGAAATACTTACGGAAAACCAACTGTAACATTTAAGACTTCAAGTGAAAGTCATTCTTGCGAAGCAAGAAATGTCGGAGTTATTCTTTCAGGTGGACAAGCACCAGGTGGACACAATGTTATTGCAGGGTTATATGACGCTCTAAAACAAGCAAATCCTTTAAACAAGCTTTATGGTTTCTTGGGTGGACCAAGTGGTATTATTGAAGGTAAGTATGTTGAATTTGATGACAAATTTATTGATGCATACAGAAACACAGGTGGTTTTGATATCATCGGTTCAGGCAGAACTAAACTTGAAACAGAAGAACAATTCCAATCTTCTTGGGAAGTTTGTAAAAAATTAGGTATTTCTGCCGTTGTAATTATTGGTGGTGATGACTCAAATACAAATGCAGCACTTTTGGCTGAATGGTTTGTTGCTCATAACGCAGGTATTCAAGTTATCGGCTGCCCTAAAACAATTGACGGCGACTTGAAAAATGAACAAATCGAAATTTCTTTCGGTTTTGATACAGCTACAAAAACTTATGCTGAATTAATCGGTAATATTGAACGTGATGCTAATTCTGCTAAGAAATATTGGCACTTTGTTAAAATTATGGGAAGAAGTGCATCTCACGTTGCACTTGAAGCAGCACTTCAAACTCAACCAAATATTACATTGATTTCAGAAGAAGTTGAACAAAAGAGAATGTCACTTTCTTCAATCATAGATTATATTTCAGATATCGTTGTAAGACGTTCTAATAACGGTAAAAATTTCGGTATTGCAGTTATTCCTGAAGGTTTAATCGAATTCGTACCTGAATTAAAATCAATGATTGCAAACTTAAACGACATTATGTCAACTTTAGAAAGCAATTCAGCTTATACAAACGGTACTGATGCAGATAAAATCGCTATTATTGAAAACACTCTTTCAAGCGAAAATTCTTCAGTATTCAAATCATTACCGGCGTTGATTAAATCACAATTATTGATGGATAGAGATCCTCACGGTAACGTACAAGTTTCTAAAATTGAAACAGAAAAATTGTTGATTTCAATGGTAGAAGAAAGATTAGCATCTTTGAAAAAAGAAGGTAAATATTCAGGCAAATTCTCAACTCAATCACATTTCTTCGGCTACGAAGGTCGTTGTGCATTCCCTTCAAACTTTGATGCTGATTATTGCTATTCATTAGGTTTTAATGCATTTGCTTTGATTAACTTTGGTTTAACAGGTTATTTATCATCAGTAAGAAATTTGACAGCTCCTGCAACAGAATGGATTGCCGGTGGTGTTCCTTTGACAATGATGATGAATATGGAAAGACGTCACGGTGAAATGAAACCGGTTATTAAAAAAGCACTCGTTGAACTTGACGGACCTGTATTTAAAAAACTTGAAACAAACAGAGAAGATTGGGCAATGAATGATAGATATTTATTCCCTGGTGCTATTCAGTACTTTGGACCATCATCTGTTTGCGATATTACAACTGTAACCTTAGCTTTAGAAAAATCTTTAGTCAAAGCCTAGGGGTAAATAGGGGTAAATTGAAGTAAATCAAATATTAGCAATGGGGCGATTTTATAAATCGCCCCACTTTTTTAATGTTTATTTTTAAAAGTGTAAACATAAGAAACACTTACTAAATCTCTATTACCAACAGGCATAGATGAATTTTGATGTGAATACCCTACTCCAATTTTGCCAATCTTATTATTTTCATAACTAACATTTGTTATATACGTTTCCCCACAACAATTGTTGCCATATGTTAATGAAGCATTTAATCCTTTGTAAGAAATATTACCCATAGCATTAAAATTATTCATGCAAGTGGCTTCTTTTGATAATATGATACTATTACTTTCATTTATATTTAGACTGTAATTAAGGTCTTTATTTTGTTGATATGTCATTGATAAATTTATACTTGGTGACAATGTAATATTATTACATCCTGTGTTATATGTTGCACTCAATTCAGGATTTGCGGCAATAGTAAATTTATCTTTTATATTTTTACTAATCTTTGCAGCTGTTGATATTCCATAATCATTTCCATACCCTGTAAATGATGCCGTTGCAGAATTAGTCAAGCATCCCACTGTATTTGATAGTTTAACAGATGTATAATTTGTGGTATTAAATCCATTTAAATTTTCGTCTTGTGTTGAAGATATTTGGGAACAAACATTTAATTTCCAATTGCGATAGCCAATATCTAATTGATTAGAAGCTTTTATATTATCAATACTAAATGCAAGTGATGTAGGAGAATTTGAATTACCGTTTATATCTAC
>JAKSUP010000151.1 GCA_024408905.1 bacterium | reverse complement strand
CCATTTACCCCAGCTTGCTTAAAGGCTTCGTCAACAACGACATTTACTGCTTCCAAATGTTCTCTTGCAGCAATTTCCGGAATTACACCACCGTATTTTTCGTGGGTTTTAATTTGTGTTGCTACAACATTTGCTAAAACTTCCCTACCACCTTTTACAATTGCGCAAGCTGTTTCATCACAGCTTGATTCAAGTGCCATTATTAGAGAATGTTCGTCTATTGTTACAGGTTTGTTACTGAATAATGTATTTTTAATCTTGTTCATAGTAGCATTATAGTACGGTGAATAATTAAGTACAAACGGAACGTGAAATGAAATTTTTAGATAAAGCAAAAATTAGGGTAGTATCAGGTAAAGGCGGCAACGGTATGGTAGCTTGGCGTCGTGAAAAATATGTAGACAAAGGTGGACCTGCAGGTGGTGACGGAGGCCGTGGTGGAGATATTTATTTTGTTGGCGATGAGAATATGTCTACTCTTTTAGATTTCAAAATAAAATCCGTATATAAAGCACCATCAGGCGAAAATGGTGGTATAAAAGGTTGCCACGGTGCTTGTGCAAAAGATATGTATATAAGAGTGCCTCTTGGAACTCTCGTTCGGGATAACAAAACAGGAAAAGTTATTGCCGATATTACAACAGAAGGTCAAGAAATTCTTGTTGCAAAAGGTGGCAGAGGCGGCCGAGGAAATGCTCGTTTTGCTACGGCTCAAAAACGTGCACCTCAATTTTGTGAACCGGGTGAACCCGGAATAGAAAGAGTTCTTGAATTGGAACTAAAACTTATCGCAGATGTCGGACTTTTAGGTATGCCAAATGCCGGGAAATCCACATTTATTAGTGCTGTAAGTTCTGCAAAACCTAAAATTGCCGATTACCCGTTTACGACACTTGTCCCGAATTTAGGTGTTGTTAAAAAGTTTAATGAAGGTTCTTACGTTATAGCAGATATTCCTGGGTTAATTGAAGGCGCATCAGAAGGTGTAGGACTTGGACACGAATTTTTACGTCACGTTGAAAGATGTCGTTTCTTAATTCATATTGTTGACTTGACGGCAGAAGATCCGGTTAAAAACTATAATGTTATTAATTCAGAACTTAAAAAACATTCTGAAAAACTCGGTAATCTATATCAAATTATTGTTTTAAATAAGATTGATGCAATAACAGAAGAACAAAGAACTGAATATGAAAAAGAATTCAAAGAATATTCATCAGATGTGTTCTCAATTTCTGCTGTTACGCACGAAAATTTGGAAAAACTTTTGCATTTTATTGATAGTAAAGTTGATGAAATACCAAAACCCGATACAGAAATTGATATTGAAGAAGATACCGGTGCTTATGACAATGACGATAGCACGTTTGAAATCATTAAACTAGATAAGGATACCTATTTGATACAAGGCGGGAAAATTAGTCGTCTTGCGAAAGTTACTGATTCCCGTAATACAGAACAAGTTATTCGCTTCCAAAATATCTTAAAAGGTATGGGAGTTTTTGAAGCATTAAAAGAAAAAGGCTTAAAAAATGCCGATACTGTTATTGCCGGAACTTTAGAACTTGCATATTATGATGACGAATTTTGGGGCGACGAAGCTAAAGGCTAGGGGTAAATAAGGGGTAAATACGGGGTTATTAAAATACTTAACCGTTTTGTCTTTAAAGATTTTTTTAAGGAGTTAACGCAGTTGAAAGATGCGATAAAAGAAGCAAAAAAATGTAGAAAAGATGTTCCGATTGGTTGTGCGATAAAACTCGATGGGAAAATTATTGCGTCAGCTCATAATTTACGTGAAGAAAACGACGATATTACTGCGCACGCCGAAATTTTAGCAATAAAAGAGGCTCAAAAGTTTTTAAAAACTTCAAGATTAAAAGATTGTGAAATATATGTTACGCTTGAACCTTGTCCAATGTGTGCGTGGGCAATTATCCAAAGCGGTATTAAAACTCTGTATTTCGGTTCATATAATTCTCAATATGGTAGTATGACTTCTGTTTTAAATTTACCTCAACTTGCTAAATCAAAAATTAAAGTGTATGGTGGTATTGAAGAAGATGAGTGCAATGCTTTATTAAACAATTTTTTTGAGAGTATAAGATGATTACAAAGCTTGAACTGGATAAATTAGCAAAAAAATATGAAACTGTTGATTTTATAAAAGATGACCCGATACAATTTCCACACAGGGGTAAATGTATCTCTGATATTGAATTGTACGGTTTTATAGCCTCTCTTTTTGCCTACGGAAACCGTAAAATGTTTATCAAAAAACTTGATGAAATTTTCGAAAAAGCCGAAGGTGATTTATTAGGTTTTGTAAAAAACGGTGATTTTAAATCTTTAAAAGGTGTAGAATACAGATTTTCAAAAGAAAACGATATTATTCCGATTTTTAATATTTTGTCTGAGCTTTATAATAATTCAAAAGGCTTGGAAGAATTGTTTTCTTACGCTTGGAAAAACAAAACCGATTATCAAAACTTTTTTCAAACAGTTGTGGATTATTTTTACGCAAGAGCGCCAAAAACGGTTGGTCAGGGTTTTTATCATATGATTCCAAATCCAAATAATGGTGGTGCGATGAAACGTATGAATATGTTTTTACGTTGGATGGTAAGAAAACCACCTGTTGATTTGGGGATTTGGGATTTTATGGGGGTAAATGATTTATTAATACCCTTAGATGTTCATGTTGCACGGATTTCACGTCAAATGGGACTGCTTACAAGAAAAAGCAACGATTTTAAAGCTGTCATTGAATTAACAGAAAATTTAAGAAAATTTTCCCAAAATGACCCCGTTAAATATGATTTTGCAATGTTTGCTTTTGGTATAGAATTGAATAATGTTAAAAAGGAGAAAATTAATGGATAATAAAAAGTATTTAATGTATACAGCTGTCACTTTTTTGTTGATGACTTTTTTGGTTGTTGGGGCGTATAATATGTCATCTAAAACGAAAGTTAATACCAATACCATTGAAGAAGAACAAGTTGAGCAAGCCGAATCAACTGCAGCAGAAAACAATGATGAAGAATCGGAATCTATTAGTGAAGAAAGTAATAAAGATGAAATTACAAAAAGTCAAAGAAATGAAGAAATTGATATACCTGCTCCACCTACTGAAAAAAAACAGTTTGATAATAAAATATCAGAATTGCAGCCTATTTCTGATGAAAATGTTTCAAAAAATCCCGACATAAATAATAAGTTGGCAGAGGCAGTAAATGCCAAACACAATGCAGATTATTCAAAAGCAATCGAGTGTTACAATTCTCTATTGGAAGCAGAATCAGGAAATTCATCAATAAAAGCTATATGTTATGAAGGTTTGGCAGAAGTTTATGCAAAACAAAAAAGATATGGTACTGCGATTATTAATGCGCAAAAAGCATATTCATCAGAGCCGACTTCAACTCGCAGATTTTTGCTTGCAAAAATCTACTACAAAGCAGGCGAAACTGAGAAAGCAAAAACGCTTACAAATATGGCACTAGAAGGCGATTTTTAATTTATCTTTACAGCTCCGTAATCAACGACATCAACAGTATAAGGAGTTGTACTCATATTTTTAGAAGCTTCGGAATCTTCTTTTTTGTTGTTTAATTTTAACCTGTTATCAACAAAGGTTTGTGCCATTGTATCAGGGGTTACTTTGATGCCATTACTACTTTTTGTAAAACTGCCACAGTTAATTCTTCCCCAGTTATCCATATACAAATGATAAATTTTATCTACCCCTTTGTTGTCTTTCCCCAGATTGATTGTTATGTTTGTATAATAATTCCCTTTATTAATGTCCTCTGTTTTCATTATTACTGTGATTCCGGATATTGGGGAAAAAGTATTCTCGCTTTTTGCAGGTTCACATGAAAAACTACTACTACTATTTTTATTGTTTAAGATATCAGCAATTAGGCATTGATGTTTGCCGATTCCTTCGTATGATGTGTCATAAGATATCATTGACTTATCTTTGATCTCACTATCGCAAGCGAACCCCATGCATTTATAATAGTTTTTTGAATAACCATAATAATAAGCAGGGTTTTCGATAATATCACTGGCTGCAGTTGAGATACTATCATATATCTTTAAAAATGTAACTTTATCTTTGTTCGGAATAAGATTACTCAAAGATGGAGCAACAATCGCTGCTACAACACCAATAACCGTCAACGCAATCAAAACTTCTGAAAGTGTAAATGCTTTTTTTCTCATTAGTATACCTCTTTCTATCCAATGTTTATATTTTAAAGCTTGTTTTAACTTCTGTCAATTCAATTTTGAATTAACATTTCACATACACTATTCTTGCTGCGTAATTACTTCTACTTCCTTATACTCCAAATATTTACCTCCCCACCCATTTCTCGCCCCCACTTTCTCC
>JAKSUP010000150.1 GCA_024408905.1 bacterium | reverse complement strand
TATTGCATAGGAATACCCCTCGGAATTTCTTTAATAGCCTGGTTTACGAGTTCCTGCATGTTTTTACCGTCGTTCTCTATTAAGCTTTCAAAATATGCTGACATTAAACTTGGCGAAAGCATCCTCATAACCGAGTCCGTTTTTTCCTGTATTGCAGGTTCTACCTTGTTTTTAATAACCTCATCAGTTTTAAATCTTATATCTTTTTCAAAAAAGTTTCTGACATTACTAACAAATTTTTCTTTTAAAACATCTTCATTAGCTAATCTTGCAAGTTCTTTTTCGTCAGGCGTTTTTATCCTAAAAGCTTCTAATATTTTTATTTTTAACAGATGCATACCGGTTTTGGAAAACAATGGAATAGCACCCTTTACTTGTATCCCTTGGACATTCTTGAACGTCTCAAAATCTTTAACACCTTCTGATGCTAATGATTTAACGGCATTTTTATACTCTTTGTAGCGACCTTGCAATGCACTCCAAGCAGCATCAGTTTTGAGTCCTGCAATTTTTTGTACATCTAAACCTATTTTTGTAACAGTTGGCATACGTTTACTCCTTGTATGAAAATTATATTACAAAAGTTTTTGTACATCTTCGCAAATAAGTTCAGGTTTCAGGCGATAACGTGTGTATAGTTCATCAATAGGAACTCTGTCCGGGAATTCTTTTTTAGCACCGTAGTTTAAAACTTTTATATCAGAACTTGAATAAAATCTTGAAATTTTTTCACCGAAACCACCGTCTAAAACTCCGTCTTCAAGAGTTATTACTAATTTATGAGTGCGTTTTAAATCATTTAGAAGTTCTTCGTCAACTCCTGTAATAAATCTTGGATTAATAAGAGTTGAATTGATACCAAATTTTTCTTGCAAAGCCTTTTTAACCTTTTCTGCCAATCCAAAGAAACTTCCTAGCCCAATAATAGCAACTTTTTCGCCTTCAGAAACAAGTTTAAATTTATTCAATATTGAATAATCTGTTGTATCCTCAACTCCAGCAGATTTCAGAGGAACGCTTGGCACTCTTATTGCAACAGGATGCTCAGTTTGATTAACTCCCCAATCCAGCATTTTTAAATATTCTTCTTTGTTAGTTGGTGCAAGGTAGACCATATTCGGAATATTTGAAATTAAAGGAATATCAAATATACAAAGGTGAGTACAATCTGCAGAAGATATTCCACCCCAAAATACAAGCATAGCAAGTGGCGATTTATTCAGACACAAATCTTGTGACAATTGATCATATGTTCTCTGTATAAAAGAACTCATCACAGGGAATAGAGGTCTTGCTCCCTGTTTTGCAAGAGCTGATGAATATGCAATTGCGTGTTCTTCTGCAATTCCGACATCTGTATATTGTTTACCTAACTTTGCCCTAAATTCTTTATCAAATTCAAAAACCCCGGGAGTTGACGCACCAATCAAAATAAATTTTTTATCTTCTTTTGCTTTATGCAAAATATACTCTTTGGTAATTGAGTTGTACGTATTAACGCTTGGTTTAATTTCTCGCATATTCCCGTTTTCGTCCAGAATATTCGGTGCAATCCAGTGAAAAATTTCTTTATTATCAACTGCCGGCTTACAGCCGTGGCCTTTTTCCGTAACAATATGAAGCACAGTCGGTTTATTTGTATCTTTAATACTTTTTAAAGCTCTAATCATTTTTTCTATGTTGTTACCGTCATCTACAAAACTATAATTAAAACCGAGCGTTTTAAAATAATTAAGCTCGGCTTGACCGTTTGTATCTCGCAAAAGTTTAAGGTTATTATATAAACCACCTTGGTTTTCTGCAATAGACATATCGTTGTCATTAACGATTATAATAATATTGCTATCTAAAGTTGAGGCATTATCTAACCCTTCAAATGCTTCGCCACCTGATAAAGAACCATCACCAATGAGTGCAACGACATTATATTTTTCGCCTTTAAGATCACGTGCTTTTGCAACACCTGTCGCTAAACTTACAGAAGTTGACGTGTGACCAATCGTAAACAAATCGTGCTCACTTTCTTGTGGTGCTGTAAAACCTGAATACTTCAAGTAGTTATCGGGATTTGTATATCCGTCTTTTCTGCCTGTCAAAATTTTATGAGTATAGCATTGATGTGAAACATCAAAAATAAATTTGTCGATAGGAGAATTAAAGACATAGTGCATAGCTATTGTCGTTTCAATAATTCCCAAATTCGGGCCAAAGTGTCCACCTATAGTATTAACTTTTTTGACAATCAGTTCGCGAATTTCATTTGCTAAAACATTTAATTCATTTAAGCCTAAATTTTTCAAATCATCAGGCGAATTTACCTTATCCAAAATCATAAATTATCTCCTTAAAATACAAGCATTTTAAATTTACCGTTTCTTTCACCATAGTGTTTAAACCTGTACAGCCAAGGATGATTTAATTTAATATATCCTCTAACTTCATCATCCTGAGCCCGTTTTGGTTTACAAGTCAGTTTATAAAAACATTTCTCAGTATCATTGAATAACAACACTTTTTGCTTTTTAAAACAAGGTTTATGACGATACATAAAATTATCATCCAGTTCTGACATATATATTAATTCAACATCAGGAAAAACAGTTTTAACCTCGTCTGAACTCAAATATACTTCTTCAAATTTTTCTCCGTTATAAACAACTTCAGCGTATTTTAAATAATTGTTATTAACTACAATTAACCTGTTTCCATACAAGAATTCACAACCTGAATCAAGCGCAAAAATAAGTTTATCCCCGGCATCTCTGTATTCTGAATAATTTTTTGAACCGTCATAGTCGTTCTTCGTAAGAATAATCGCGTCTTCTGCATCACTTTCTTTTACCCAGCTATTTGTAGAAGGTTCATAAATAATTTGAGAATCCTCTGCAACTATGCTAAATTCAGTTTTTGCAAAACAAGAATTTCCTATAAAAAACAACACTAAACATATAAAGAATAAAATTTTTTTCATATAAACTCCATCCTCTACGTTAAATATAGCATAAATTTACACAAGCTACTCTATTTTGTTAAATATTGTAAAAGTATCGTCTGTTACGAGGCAATTTTTTAAGAGTTAAATACTTTATATTCATGTATATACAATAGGATGGGATTATTATGGATAAAATTCAAAGTAACACAGGCTACAATCTATTAAGTTCACAAAATGGCGAAATAAAACAGAATACGTTTAAACAAGTTCCGTACCCTGCGCAAAGCGTACCACAAAAGACTTTACGCGATGAATTCGTGTCACAACACAAAAAGAACGGTTTGTTTGAACGATTATATAATGGCATAAAAAATTTAACCCATTTAGGCACAGGTTCTAAAAAGGCTCAGGCTGCTATAGACAAAGCTGAAAAAGGAGAAATTTCGGAAGAACAAGCAAGAGCAACTATTACCAAGTACAGAAATTCTCAAGCAAATTCAGCACAAATATTGGGTGATGCTGCTTCAATCGGTGCATCCATGGGAACATTTTTTGGAGTAAGAACATTACTAAAAAAACTAAGTGCAAGAAATGCAGTAAACAATAACTCTGTACTTAAGGATATATTTGGAGAATCGGGGAATCTTGCTAATAAAATGGCAGATGGACTTAAATCAAATAAAAAGTTGGCTATAATATCAGCAATAACTGCTGCGTTTATGGGTGGATTCGTAAAAGATACGCTGCTTAGAATTAATGGAATCGGCTCAAAAGAATTCAAAACTGATAAAAAAGACTTTAACAATCTTGCAACGGAATATGATAGAAGCGCCTACAAGTTCGAGAAAAAACATAATAAACGTATGCGTAGAAATTCACATTTCAGGAACTTCGTATCCGGAGCTATTAACGGTTTAATGATGCCAGTAACTATGGTTGGTGGGGCTATAGTTGGTGTTCCTTTGTATTTAGCTGGTAACTCATTAAACAGATACTTTATTGGCAACAATAATGAAAGCAATAAGTCATTCAATAGTTATTTTGAAAACTTGAGTAATGATGGCGTAGCTCACGCAGCTTTGGCAGTTGGTATGGCTGTTCCATTAGTTAAAAAAGGTAAATGGTCAAATGTTTTTGATAAGAATTTGGAAAAGGCAGTGGCTAAACTAAAAGATGCTGCTTTGAAACCTGCATTTGAAGAAAATAGAACTGCTTATAATGAATTAAACGATTTGTTGATGAATAGCAGAGAGGTAGAAAACATTATATGGAGTTCTGAAAGTATTGAAAAACAAATCAAAAAATTAACCGACGAAAATATTTTTGCTGTTAAATTCAAACAAATTTCAAATGATGGGTCTGCATTATGCAAAGCATTAAAAGAAGATTGTCCACCAAGCAGAACATTTGAAGAGGCAAAAAAAAACAAGCGTTGGTAAGTAGTTTGCCAATGTTTTTATTTGCCCTCTTG
>JAKSUP010000015.1 GCA_024408905.1 bacterium | reverse complement strand
TGATAATTCTTTGGAAATTTTAAAAGAATATGCCGAGAAAGATAACAGAATAAAAATTATTAGTCAAAAAAATCAAGGACTTTCTGCTGCAAGAAATACCGGCATAGAATCTGCAACGGGAGAGTACATAGGTTTTGTAGATTCTGATGATTGGATAGACTTGAATTTTTATGAGAATTTATACAACACTATAGTAAAAAATAATTGTGACATAGCTTGTGCAAATATTACTAAGAGAAAAATCCTTCATCCCAAAAAATATCTCATACACTATACAAAAGAAGAAATCTATAATTCTTTAGAAGAAAAATTTAGGCGTTGTGGAATTCCAAATTATTGCTTTGTTTGGAATAAGTTATACAAAGCTGAATTAATTAAAAAAGCACCTTTCAAAAAAAGTGCTACTTATGAAGACATGTTATGGATACCTGAAATAATTAAAAAAGCTAAAAGTATTGTGACAGTTACAAATAGCAGCTATTACTATTTTTGTTCCAATAGAAATTCAATAACCAAAAATCATAATAATACAGATCGTTTTAATGCGTATAAGTATATTTTAAACTTTTTAATAGAAAACGGTTTGGAATCACTTGCAATAATAAATCCGGTGCAAAAGGTCGTTATTAAAAAACCAAAAAGAATGTTTTTTTATAAAGATATTGACGGTCGTTTCACCATTGAATTATTCAAATTCGCTGCTCTAAAAATAAAACATAAATTGGTTTTTGATTACAAAAAAGCTACTGAATATGGTTTAAACAATGCTGAAACAAACCCAAAACTTATCGTTTCTTTGACAAGCTATCCTGCAAGAATCGGAACCGTTCACCTAACAATAAATACTTTACTAAGGCAAACTTTAAAACCAAATAAGCTAATCCTTTGGCTTGCCGACAGCCAATTTCCAAACAAAGAAGATGACTTGCCACAAGAATTGTTACAACTAAAAACTCTTGGATTAGAAATTAAGTGGTGCGAGGACTTAAAGTCTTACAAAAAACTTATTCCTGCAATACAGGAATTTCCTGATGATATTATTGTAACGGTTGATGATGACTTATATTACAAAGAAGATTTTCTTGAAATCCTTTATAATTCATATAAAAAGAACCCCGATAACATTCATGCAAGACGGGCAAATAACATTAAGATAAAAAAAAGAAGACGTGTTTTGCGAGTAGAACCACACTACTCAAATATTAATTATATGAGTAGTTTTAATAACTTTTTGATGGGTGGAGGTGGAGTCTTGTACCCACCACATTCATTGCATAAGGATATTTATAATATTGAACAAATAAAAACTTTAATACCAACTCATGATGATATTTATTTTTGGGGAATGGCCGTTTTAAACGGTACTCCGATAACTTTGGTAAAAGATGATGATATAAATATGTATCAAATTGAAGAAACATTGAATAACGGATTATGCAAAATTAATAAGAAAAATGGAGTTGGTATGGATGTTGAATATGCTTTTAATAAAATTTTTGAAAAATATCCGATAATTTATAATATACTGACATAAAACGGGTTAATTATAAAAAAGTTTTTTGCCTACTTTTTTATTTTCAGCCTTATAGCAAGTAGTATTTAGACAACGTGCTTATTGAAACCTTAAAACAAGCTACACATATGTATTATAATATCCAAAACTGAGCTTAAAACCTTCTAATATAATTGGCTATATGGTACAATGATAGTTGTAGAGCAGTTTGCTATATAATGAACCTTCTTTACATACACGACACTATCCAACTGAAGCTAGGTGTAGAGAAAGGAGGGAACCATGAATAGTAACAATAAATGGCACGAGATAATAAAAATTGCCCTACTGGTAATAGGACAATTTCTAATTTTTATCTCAAAATTAATGTAGAGAACTGAAGCTGGGTGTTCTTGAGGGAACACCCTCTCTACTCTTTTATTATAACATGTTTTTTAATTGTTGCAACGGTATGAATTTTTGGTGCAAAATTGTACTTTGTATTTTTTTCTTTTTTGCCTACTTTTTTATTTTTAGCTTCTTTAATAATTTTATCCAACTAATTATTTCGCTCAAATATATCAATATTATTACAGGAAAAAATAAAATAATACCCCATATTTGGTGAATTTTAAGGAGTTCAAAGGTTCCGGTGTATATCATAAAAGATAACACTCCTATTAAACACAACATCTCTCCTATGCATATAAACAGCTCCTTTTTTATTGCTTTTGGATCATTTAATTCCTTTTTTCGCCAATAATATTTTTTCTTCCGTGGAGCGTCTGACTTTATATCTGTTTTTGCACTCTCGTCTTCGTCAAAGTATCCTTTAACAAACTCATAACCACAAAATGGGCAAAATGGAGAAGATTCAATATTATCTAATTCCTGTTTACATTTAGGACATATCATTTGTTTTTTATCCTCAACATTTTTCTTTCCAGACTTTAATCTTGTAGTTCTTATTCAGGCTCTGTATGATAAGTCTTTTTGGTTTCTTTTTCTATACTTCTAAACTTAAATCTTGTAACACCTAACCAAACCCTTTATTCTTTTCTTTTTTGCCTACTTTTTTCTTTCAAACTTCAAGCTGGTAGTTTTTATTCAAGCCCTGTATGATAAGTCTTTTTGGTTTCTTTTTCTACAGAAAAAGAAACTGTCGGAGAAGGGACTGTCTTGGTCGCTCGCTTTTAACGTGTCTACGCTTGCCTGTTTCAAGATTTCATCTTTCACAGTCAAGGCTTCGCACTCAGCTCGCTCCCGTTGTCTTGAATTTGCTTCACGCTCACAAAGTTTCGTCTATAAAACCTTTGGTTTTAGTTGACTCAATTTGTTCGCTACCCGAACTCGTTTCACTTCGTTCGTCCGCAAATTCGCTCGAACCCTGACCGAACTTTGTTCGGTGGTTCTCGTCCAATCCCACTGCCTATATCTCTTACGAGATATGGTGTCGGAGAAGGGACTCGAACCCTCAAGGAGTTACCCACATGAACCTGAATCATGCGCGTCTACCAATTTCGCCACTCCGACGTACTATTAAATTATAAATCTACGAATAATGTTTGTCTACGTGGCGAAAGTTGTGTCAAGCACAACCCTCTCGGAAAACTTGACATTTAGTCAACTTTTCCTGCGGCAGAGTGCCACTCCGACATTAATCTTATTATACACTAAAATGCTTTTGCTGGTGGTATTACTTTATAATAAATATCATATTCTTCTGTTTTATTAAACTTGTTTGTTATTTTAAACACGTACTTTTTCGGTTTCAGATTATAATTTTTTGGCAAATTTGGTAAATATTGTCTGACATCTTGTTCAAAAGTTTTGTCACCACCCATTATAATAAGTACTCCGTTTTTCATAACTTCGTCTTCACTTATCCAAGGATTGGCATGCCCGTGCGTATCCAAAACAATCGTCGGTTTTTGTTTGTCATACACATTAAATTGGAAAATATAGAAAGTGTGACCGAGTACATATTTCAAAGGGGCGTTGTTTGTTTCTTCTGCCCAAATTTGGTCAAAATCTCTTGTAATTGTTTGATGAGGATAACCAACTACCATTTTTGTTTGGAATAATAAGAATGTTGAAACCCCGATTGCCCATAAACAAACAACTGCAACAATCCATTTCATATAATATTTAAAAATTTCTTTATCAAATTTTATAGGAAAGAAATAGAACAGAAGTATTCCACAAAAACCTATCATTGTAGAACCCCAATTTCCGACTACACGATTTCCCGTAACAATTCCCATGCCACCTAAGATAATCATCGGCATAAGTCCAACAAAAATCAAAAACATTTTGTCAGAAAACTTTTCTTTTGTATTATCGAATTTTATTTCTGTGACCTTCAATGCTGCAATTAAATACACCACAAAACATGGCATCATAGCTAAAATCTGATCACCGTAGAATTTTATAGGGAATACAATTCTTCCGTATTTGACAAGAGAGACAGGGGTATTGTGTATGTCTACGTTTGTTCTTCCCATTATATAATTCATTGAGAAAAAGTCGTTTTGATACAACCAAATAAAATGTGGTAACACAACAAGTGTTGCAACAATCCCTGCTATATAAAGACCAATTTTCGCAAATTGTTTTCTGTCAAACAAAACAAGATACAAAAACATTGGTGCAAACAAAAATACTACCTGATATTTCGCTAAAAAAGAAATCCCTGCTGCAAGACCAAGAAGTAACCAATCTTTAATCTTATTTTCTTTTATTGATTTATAGAAATAATAAACTAATATTGGCCACAAGCATATTGAAATAATGTTACAATTAAAATTGTCTATAAAAGTTTGGTAAGCATAATAGAATGTTATACTTATAATAACTGTTGCGCCAATTGCTTTTTCTTCCGTTAAAAAGTTTTTAGCTAATTTATAGATAAACACAAAACCTATAAGTAAACAAATCTGTCCCAGAATATAGATAGCAATATCGTTATCGCCCAACAAATGATAAAAACCACCCATTAACCAACCTGAAAATGGTGGGTGTTTATTTGTACCAAAACTAACCAAGTCGCCCCAAGAAATAGCTTCAAGAGCATCAACTCCACCACTATTTTTGAATGAGCCAATTATTGTCCACAAAATTGCATACACAAACAAGTATATGTATAGGATTTTTTCGTTTAATGATTTCATATTTCTCTTTCTTCCGTCAAAATTTTAAACAATTTCTTTTCCGACAATCGGAGCAATTTGCTTGATTTGTTTATAAAGTAAATCATATTGCCAAGGATAAAGTGATTGTGCACCGTCACATACGGCAACTTCAGGGTTATGATGAACTTCAATTATCAAGCCGTCACATCCTGCAGCAACAGCTGCTCTGGACATCGGTTCAACCTTGTCACGAAGTCCCGTTGCGTGAGACGGATCAACAATAATCGGCAAATGGCTTAATTTCTTAATCACAGGAATTGCCGATAAATCAAGCGTATTTCTCGTATATTTTTCAAATGTTCTTATCCCTCGTTCGCAAAGTATTACCTGATTATTTCCACCGGACATAATATATTCTGCTGACATAAGCCATTCTTCATAAGTAGCAGAAAGTCCACGTTTCAAGATAACAGGCTTATGGATTTTTCCGAGTTCTTTTAACAAATTGAAATTTTGCATATTTCTTGCACCAATTTGAAGAATATCAACATAACGCATAAACATTTCAATTTGTGAAATATCCATAATTTCTGATGTAACAGCCATGTTATGGTTATCAGCAACACTTCTAATAACTTTTAAACCTTCTTCGCCTAAACCTTGGAACGTATAAGGACTCGTTCTTGGCTTAAATGCGCCACCTCTAAGAATTTTTACATTAGATTCAGAAAGCTCTTGAGCCGTTTTATCCATTTGATCATAAGATTCGATTGTACAAGGGCCGGCAATTAAGCCTGTATATTTATCTCCAAACTTAACCCCATTAACTTCAACAATTGTATCCTGACCTTGAGATACACGAGCTGCAAGTTTATAGCTTGTAGTAACTTTTATTACCTCTAAAACTCCAGGTAATAATTCAAAGTCACGTTGGTCAACTTCTTCTTTAACCCCGATTGCATGGACTACAACTCTTACTTCACCATGTGAAATCCGAGCTTCAAAACCTTTTGCCTCAAGAAACATTGCAACGCGTTGTATATCTTTTTCGGTTGCACTATTACTCATTACTACTAACATCTGAATACCTCCAAGGTTAGTTTTATTATACACAAAAGTTTAAATCTTCGCATTTATCTTAATATATGGTATACTAAAATCACTATGACAGTATTTGACGAAAATTTAATTATTGAAACAATTAATATGATAAAGCTGTATAATTTTGATATTCGTACAGTAACTATGGCAATTAGTTTGAGAGATTGTTTTTCCGAAAATATTAATACTGTTTGCGACAAAATCCAATTTAAACTTGATAAATACGCAAAAAATCTTGTAAAATATGCAAACGAAATTGAAAACGATTATTCAATTCCGATTGTTAATAAAAGAATTGCAGTTACTCCGATTTCTATTGTTGGAGAAAGCTGCTCTCAAAAAGATTATGTAAAAATAGCACAGGTTCTTGATAAATCTGCCAAAAATCTTGGCATTGACTTTATTGGAGGTTTTTCTGCCCTTGTAGAAAAAGGATTCACCGTTGGTGATTTAGGACTGATTGAATCTATTCCGGAAGCTCTTGCAACAACAGAAAGGTTATGTTCATCAGTCAATGTTGCAACATCAAAAGCCGGAATTAATATGGATGCTATTTTAAAAATGTCAGAAATTATTAAACAATCAGCTGAAATGACAGCAGATAAAGATGGCATCGGCGCAGCTAAACTTGTTTGTTTTTGCAATTCTGTCGGAGATAATCCATTTATGGCAGGAGCATATTGTGGTTACGGAGAACCTGATTGTGCATTAAATATAGGTGTATCAGGGCCGGGAGTTGTTAAAGCTGCAATATCTGATTTACACAAAGATGCAGATATGGGAACTTTAGCAAATAAAATTAAACAAACTGCATATAAAATAACAGGCACAGGCGAATTAGTCGGAAGAAAACTTGCAGAAAAATTGAATATACCGTTTGGTGTTATAGATTTATCTCTGGCTCCAACTCCTGCTGTAGGAGATAGTGTTGCTGAAATATTCCAAGCTATGGGTTTGGAACACGCAGGCGCACACGGGACAACTGCAGCACTTGCAATGCTTAATGATTCTGTTAAAAAAGGCGGGATTATGGCAACAAGTTATATTGGTGGGCTTTCAGGAGCGTTTATTCCTGTTTCTGAAGATGCAGGAATGATTGAAGCTGTTTCAAACGGTCATTTGACTTTTGATAAGCTTGAAGCAATGACTTGTGTTTGTTCTGTTGGGCTTGATATGATTGCAATACCTGGTGATACACCTTCTACAACAATCGCCGGTATGATAGCCGATGAAATGGCCATTGGCATGATTAACAAAAAAACAACAGCCACAAGAATTATTCCTGTACCAAACAAAAAAGTAGGAGATAACGTGGTTTATGGTGGTTTACTCGGAGAAGCACCTATTATGGAAGTCGGAAATTTATCATCAGCAAATTTTGTAAATCGTGGCGGGCATATTCCGGCTCCAATTCACAGTTTAAATAATTAAAAGGAAATTGAGATGGCTACATTTAAAGATTTAGAGGACAATTTAAAAAGTTTTATTATTCAAGAACAATCAGACGCCCATAACGCCAGAAGCGTCAGCGTTGCAAAATATAATAATATTAAAATTTGGATGGATCCGAAAAAATTTGTACAGCCACATTGTTTTATAAGAATTTCCATTTCTGAAGCTGTTTTTGTATTAGGTGATTTTAGTAAATTAAATGGTGGACTTGGATACGAAGAACGTCTTGTTTTAAAATGGTTCGGCAGAATGGGAATTAAAGATAAATTGCAAGAACTTTGGTCATCTTCAGATACAACAAAAAATACAGAAGTTAAAAAATAATTTTCTCAACCATAAACTGTATTGCAAAAGATTAAAATTTTGATATTATTATGGTATCAAAAAGATACTGTGAGGATTGCATGAAATACAAAGATTTAGCTACAAATCCGGTTTCTGTTGTTTTGCAACTTGTTGGTGCAAAATGGAAAATTCTTATAGTTAAAGAATTGCTAAAAAAAGAAATGCGTTTTGTAGAACTCAAAAACAATCTTGGGTGTACGGCAAAGGTATTAACAGCTTGCCTAAAAGAAATGGAAGATGACGGATTAATAGTAAGAGAAGAATATGATATTCTTCCTCCTAAGGTTGAATATTATTTAAGTGATATTGGTTATACTTTACGTCCTGTTGTTGATTCTATGCAAAAATGGGGCAAAGAATATAAGCGTTTAAGAAAATTAATGGAAAGGTACGGTTAATTATGACTATTAAGTTTTTGGGACACAGTTGTTTCGAAATAGAAACAGAAAAAGGTAAAATTTTAATAGATCCTTTTTTAGTTGCTTCACCTGATTATGACCCAAATGGTGTTACTGATATTTTTGTTACACATGGTCATGGTGATCACCTCGGAAGTGCCATAGAAATTTCTAAAAAAACAGGCGCAAAAATTACTGCAATATTTGAACTTGCTAATTATTGTTCAAAAAAAGGTGCTAACGCAAACGGAGTCGGGCTTGGTAGTTGGATGCAATATCCTTGGGGAAGGGTAATTGCTGTTCCGGCATACCATTCAAGCTCAACTCCTGATGGAAATTATGCAGGTTGTCCGTGTGGTTTTGTTTTTGCAATAAGAGGCAAATCCATTTATCATGCCGGAGATACTTGTTTAAATCAAGAAATGAAAACCATAAGGGAGCTTTATTCTCCGGAAATAGCAATACTTCCTGTCGGAGGATATTATACAATGGATATCGAGCAAGCAGTAAATGCTGCAGAATGGATTGGCGCAAGTTATGTTATACCAATGCATTATAATACTTTTGATGCAATCTCTGTCGATATTACAAATTTTGAACGTCAAATAAGAAACAATGGCAAAGTTCCCGTTATTATGGAAGTTGGCAGAAAAATAGACTGAAAACACTTGGAATGTAAAGAAAGTTAACAATTTGAAACTTTATTTAATATAGGTTATTATTTATAGTGAACAATTATACCTTGGGGAAAAGATGGAAAATAACTATTTTGCATTATTCGGAAATGATATAAAAAAGCTTTGGAACGGTTTAGATGAAGCCCAAAAACTCGGGTTAGTTGCCTTAATTGTTGTTACGATTGTTGCAGCTACATTTTTCCTTTCAAAAGCAATGGAACCTGACTGGGTCGTTTTATATTCAGACTTAAACGAAGTAAATACTTTAAGTATTGTTGAAAACATGAAAAAGAATGGTTATCAATATAAGGTTTCAGAAGATAAAAAATCTATTTTGGTTCCATCTAATATCAGAGATGATATGAGAGTTTTCGTTGCCGAAAATGATTTAATCAAAGACGGTGACGGTGGCTTTGAATTATTAGATGATATGCAATTGGGTTCAACTGATTTTAAAAACAAATTAACAAAACAAAGAATTTTTCAAGGCGAAATTACACGTTCAATTGAAAAAATTAATGGTATAAAATATGCAAAAGTACAGTTAGCAGAGCCTGAGCGTTCTATTTTTGAAGATAATGACGAAAAACCAAGCGCATCCGTTATTCTTGTTTTAAATCCGGGTTATAAAATCAAAAGTTCTCAAGTAAAAGCTATTAAAAACCTTGTTGCTTATTCTGTTCCGAGAATGACTCCTGACCAAGTATTTATCACAGACCAAGACGGAAATGTTTTATCTGATGAAACTTCTAAAAATTCAACAGATATGGAAAGTTTTAAAACAAACTTGGAAAAACAAACTGCAAAAAAAGTAAGCGATGTTTTAGAAAAAATCGTAGGAAACGGAAATGTTTCCGTTCAGGTTAATGCCGATATTGATTTTAATTCTGCAAAATCAACTATTGAAAGCTATATGCCTATTAATGAAAAGGGAGAAGGTGTTGTTACAAGTTCTCAATCTGAAATTGAATCTTATGAAAACCCTAATCATGTTCCAAATTCTACAGTTGTTAATCAAAGAAACTTGAACTATTCTAAACAAAAAAGTGCAATAAATTATAGTGTTTCAAAAGAAGTTAAACAAGTTGTTTATGCTCCGGGAACTATAAAAAGAATGTCTATTGCTGTTGCTGTTAATAAAATCTTAACAGATTCTGAGAAAGAAGAACTTAAAAACTTAATTGTTTCTGCTTCAGGTGTTGATTTCTCAAGAGGTGATTCTATCTCTGTTTCCGGCTTACAATTTGAAGGTGCAAAAATTGATAAAGAAGCTAAAGCAAATATTGCTAAACAATATCAAAAAGAACAGCTTATTTATACAATTACTTCATCCGTCATTCCTTTGGTTGTAGTTTTTGTTCTTGGTTTATTTGCATTAATTGTTTTGAAAAACTTTATTACAAAAATGCCTGCTCCTAGAATGATTGAAAAGAAGGTTGTTGAAGATACATCAAGAGCTTCTGAAGAAGAAGAAATCGAAGCTGCTTTACCTAAAATTGAATTAAACAAAAAAGAAATTCAGTCACAAAAAGAGCAAACTATAACTGAATTAAACGAAGCTATTATGGGCGCTCCTGAAGAAGCAGCAAAACTTATAACATCATTTATCAGAGAATAAGAGATATAGACAATGGGTATAGAAGAAGTAAAAAAAGCAAAAGAAGAAGATAAGAAGGTCTTTAAACGACCTACTCAAAAAGTTGCTGCGCTTTTAATTGCTCTTGGACCTGCTACTTCTTCTGAAATACTTAAAAACATAAAAGACGAAGATTTATTGGAACAAATTACTCTTGATATTGCAAACTTAGGAAAAGTTTCTGATGAAGATTTAACAAGTATCTTGAGTGAATTCAGAACTGTTTTTCAAGCAAAAAATTATATTACTCAAGGTGGTGTTGCTTATGCTAAACAATTATTGGCACAAGCGTATGGTGAAACTGAAGCTGCCAGTTTGTTAGATAAAGTTAACTCTATGGTTAACACTAACCCGTTTTATTTCCTAAACGAAGCAGATCCGTCACAACTTGCAAACACTTTTTCTTCAGAAAACCCTCAGCTTTTAGCGTTAATTCTTGCATATTTAAGACCTGCTCTTGCAGCTCAGGTTTTGGCTTTCTTACCTCCGGATATTCAGGCTGTAGTATCACTTAAGATTGCAGATATGACACCAACAAACCCTGAAATTTTAACTACAATTGAAGATATTGTTCAAAAGAAATTCTCAGCTTTGTTAGTACAAGATTTTTCAAATGCCGGTGGTGTTGAATCTCTTGCAAACATTTTGAACTGTTGCGACAGAAGTACAGAAAAAAATATTATGGAATGGCTTGATATTGAAAATCAACAAATGGCACAAGAAGTCAGAGATCTTATGTTCGTATTTGAAGATATTATTATTCTTGATGATAGAGGTATTCAAAGACTATTGCGTGATGTTGAAACAAAAACTCTTGCTCTTGCACTTAAAGGTACAAAAGAAGAAATCAAAGAAAAAATATTTAAAAATATGTCAGAAAGAGCAAGACAAATGCTTGCTGATGATATGGAATATCTTGGCCCTGTTCGTGCAAAAGAAGTACAAGAAGCTCAAACAGGTATTGTTAACACTATCAGAACTCTTGAAGCAACAGGCGAAATTACTATTACACGTGCTAGTGTTGAGGATGAGTTAATTGAGTAATAGAATTAAAAGTCAAGAAATTCAAATAGGTAACAACTATGTTCTGCCGATTGAGCAGTCTAAAGTTACTGTGCAACAAGCAAAAGTAAAAAAAATTATAGAAGAAACTGATGCTAAAGCTCAACAAATATTAGATGGTGCAGAAAATAAATCACAAATTATCGTTCAAACTGCCAATACTGAAGCTGATAGGATTATTCAAGAATCAAGAAAAAAAGGTGAACAAGAATACGAAAGTATAAAAGATAAAGGTTATCAAGACGGTTTTGAAAAAGGAGAAACTGACGGTCTTACAAAATTTCAAAATGACGCTTATAAGGCTATATAAGCTCTTGATACTTTTGCAACAAGTGCTTTTGATATTAAAAAAAATATAATAGATTCTGCTACATTGGATATTGTTGAACTTGTTTCTATTATTGCAGACAAGGTTTGTCATATAAAATTTGATGACAAAGTTCTTAAAAAAATAACTCTTGATGCAATAAAAGAATTAAATGATAAAGAAAATGTAACAATAATTGTTAATCCTGAATTATTAGATAATATAAACAATTTAGCAGAAAATTTTAAAGAAGAAATTCCAAAAATGCAGTCTATTCGTATAATAGAAGATAATTCTGTTTCCCCTGACGGTGTTATTGTAGAAACAATGACCTCAAGATTAGATTCACGAGTTTCAGCTCAAATTCAAGAAATAGCACAACAAATGCTTACAGGAGCTAATGATGAGTTGGAACAAGGATAAGTATTTAGATATTATAAATAAAACAAAATCAATAAAAGAGGTCGGAAAAATAACCGAAATTATTGGTTTAACAATAGAATCTGACGGCCCAAAATCTTCTATTGGTGATTTGTGTTACATATATAACAAATTTAATGATAAACCTATTTATGCAGAAGTTGTAGGTTTTAAAAAAGATAAAATTTTACTTATGCCTCTTGGTGCGCCTGACGGTATACAACCCGGTGCTATGGTTGTAAATTCCGGTGGTGCTATGAAAATTGGTGTCGGAAAACAACTTATAGGTAGAGTATTGGATGGTTTAGGGCGACCTATAGATACTTTAGGAGATATAAGATTTTCAGAATATCGTCCAACAATGGCTGATGCCATAAACCCATTAAAAAGAAAGCGTATTTCTGAACCTTTGGCGTTGGGTATAAAATCTGTTGACGGATTTGCAACTGTAGGAAAAGGTCAAAGGATGGGTATTTTTGCAGGTTCAGGTGTAGGTAAAAGTACAACTTTGGGTATGATGGCAAAAAATACTTCTGCAGATTTAAATGTAATTGCCTTAATTGGTGAACGTGGTCGTGAGGTTAAAGAATTTATTGAAGAAATTCTTGGTCACGAAGGAATGAAGCGTTCTATAGTTGTTGCAGCAACTTCTGAACAACCATCTTTAGTTAAAATAAAAGCAGCTTTTGTTGCAACGACAATAGCAGAATACTTTAGAGATAAAGGAATGGATGTTCTTTTTATGCTTGATTCTGTAACACGTATTGCTATGGCACAGAGAGAAGTTGGTCTTGCGATTGGTGAACCTCCTGCAACAAGAGGTTATACACCTTCTGTTTTTGCTCTTATGCCGAAACTTATGGAAAGAACCGGTACTAATGAACTTGGTACAATTACCGGTCTTTATACAGTTTTGGTTGAAGGTGACGATTTTAATGAACCAATTTCCGATACATCAAGAAGTATCTTAGACGGTCACATTATGCTTTCAAGAGAATTGGCTCACAAAAACCATTATCCAGCAATTGACGTTTTACAATCATTAAGCAGGGTTATGGGAGATGTTGTAACTAAAGAACATAAAGACGCAGCCGGTGTTTTGAGAAATTTATTGGCAGTTTATGCTAAAAACGAAGATTTGATTAATATTGGTGCTTATGTTTCAGGTTCAAATCCACAATGCGATAAAGCTATTTCATTAATGAATAAAATTAATGAATTTTTAACCCAGACAACAAAAGAAAAAATTGAATACGAAGATACTATAAATTCACTTATTGCACTTAGTCAAATGTAATTTTTATTTTAAATTGCTTAAAAAATCATCAGAAGATAATTTTTTTCCTGTAAATTTTTCTATTAGTTCATTTTCTTCGAAAGATGTTCCGTATTTAAACAAATTATCTTTTAAAAATTTTGATGTTTTTTTATTTTCTGTAATATTTCCCAAATTTTCTTTTAGATAATTATAAATCTGTGCTTTTATAAGTGTTGCTCTAAAATAATTTTGATAATATGCAGGATGTGATAAATAGTGTGGAATTGTTG
>JAKSUP010000149.1 GCA_024408905.1 bacterium | reverse complement strand
AACTGCCAAAATGTTGTTTGCCGAAAAGAACATGGTTAAAGAACAAATTAAAAATATTGCTAATAATATTAAACAGAATTATCCGGATTTTTTGCTTTCAAAACCTTATAAAGCATTTGAAAAAGTTATAAAAAAAAGCAATTTAAAATATTTTTTGAAATATGACAGAGTGAAAGTGTTGGAATTGTTTAGTGTTAAATTGTATTCAATTGATAATATTGAAAAAGATTTTAGCAATATAGATAAAGATGTTATATTCTATATTAAAATTAAATCTTTGCAACGGAAATTAAAACGTATAAATTCAAGAATTTCAAGACAAAATAGGTATTATAATTCTAAAACTGAAATGTTTGCAAGATCACTACAAACATATATTTGCGATTATGAAAAATGTAGTAAAATAGCACCAAATGTGACAAATATTTATAATGAGATAATTGCATCCAAGAAAATAAAATTATTGAATGATTTTTATCGCATATGTCAATAAAAAAAGTTGTTAATATTGAAAATTTTTTAAATTTGTGCTAAATTATGTAGCATAAGAAGAGGTATGTAATGTTATCTAATAGCTCTAATAAAAATAAAAAGGATGACTTAGTTCTGTTGTTTTTACTGCTTTTTGCAGCTATTTTTATTATATGGAATGTTACATCTTGGGGCAAACAGCTTGATCAAATTGCTTTTGTATTCCATAAGATTCAACATAAATATATGTTAATAGTAAATAGAGATACTGTCGAAGAATACAAGTATTACAGAAATAATGCAGTATTATTTGCTCGATTAAAGGATAAAACCAGAGCCTACGAAGAAATTGATAAAGCTTTTAAAACTGTTCCTCATTATATTAAAGACGAAGTTGATAATAGTTTATATAGGGATAAAGCACAAATTGAAACCTGGTTTGGTGATTATAAATTAGCTATATCTGATTATGCTAGGGTCAGTGATCAATTATCAATTTTAGATAAGTGCAAAATGGGTATTCTTTTTGGTTATATTGGCAACAAAAGATATGCTGTAAAATTCTGTAATGATGCATTGCAACAAGATCCGAATTATTATTTGGCATGGGCTTGTATGGCTGATGTGTATGCGAGTGTCGGAAAATACGATGTAGCAGTTAAATTGTATGATTACTTTATAGATAATTCACAGTCAAAGAGTGCAAGGTATTACATGGACAGAGCTTATTATAAAGAAAAAAGTGGTGATAAACTTGGCCATGACGATGATGTCGCACAAGCTCATAAATTAAACCCTATGATGAAGGAAGATGTAACAATTATTGCTGACACAATGAGACCCCCCAAAGGTTTAACTTTAATCCCTGAATAAAATTGTTATGACTGATTTTAATGTTTGTTTTACAATGTTAATATAGAAACATTGTGAGGTTGGTATGAAACATTCGGAATATTCTGTGATTATAGTCGGTAGTGGTGCTGCCGGTTTGTATGCAGCATTAAAGTTATCTTCACAAATTAATTTACCCGATGGAATTTTATTATTAACGAAATCTAATCTTGGTGAAAGTAATTCTCGTTATGCACAGGGTGGTATTGTTGGTGTTGTTCACCAAAATCCTCAGGATTCTGTTGATTTGCATGTTAAGGATACACTAAAAGCAGGTGCCGGACTCTCTGATGAAAAAGTAACCCAATATATATCTGAAGCATCAGATGTTGTTATCAATGATTTGATTAATTTTGGGGTTGATTTTGATAAAGATGATAGTGGTAATATTAATTTTACCTTAGAAGCAGCCCATAGCTATAGGAGGATTTTGCATGTTGGTGGGGATGCAACCGGCAAGGGTATAACTAGTGCATTAGCAAAAAAAGTACTGGATGATAAAAATATCACAGTTGTAGAAAATGCTATAGCAACAGAGTTATTGATAAGTACGGATAATTCTTGCAAAGGGTTAATTATGTATAATTCTTTAACTAATGAGCATGAAATAATTTATTCTTCTGCAACTGTATTAGCTACAGGTGGTGTCGGTCAATTATATAAATATACAACAAATCCTGCAGGTGCTACCGGTGATGGAATCGCTTTGGCGTATAATGCAGGCGCTATTATTCAGGATATGGAATTTGTCCAGTTTCATCCAACAGCATTAGCGTTATCTCCTGAAAGTAAAAATAGATTTTTAATTTCTGAAGCCGTTCGTGGTGAGGGCGCAAAGTTGGTTCATCAAAATGGTGAAGAATTTATGTCAAAATACCATGATAAACGTGAACTTGCTCCGAGAGATGTTGTTACCAGAGCGATTTATAATGAAATGCAAATGATGCACACTGATAATATGTACTTAAATGCAACTGTTATAGAGGGTTCAAAGCTTTTAAGACGTTTTCCTACAATATCAAAGTGCTGCAAAGAAAACGGAATTGATATTACAAAAATGTCTATACCAGTTGCACCTGCTGCGCATTACACAATGGGTGGAATAAAGGCAACTGTTGAAGGCAGAACCTCAATAAGTGGGTTGTATGCGATAGGCGAAGTTGCATCAACCGGTCTTCATGGGGCAAATAGACTTGCAAGTAATTCCTTGTTAGAGTGTGTTGTTTGTGCATATGAGTTGACGGATTATTTATCATTTGCGAATTTGGAAGCGCCAAAGATAATTGATGACAATATCTTAAAAACAATAAAATTATATGAAGTTCCAATATCGGAAAATGATTATAATATATCAAAGTTAAAGCAGAATTTAAAAGAATTAATGTGGAATAATGTCGGAATTTTAAGGAATGAAACCGGGTTGTTAGAAGCAAAAAAATGTCTAGAAAAATTTAAGTCAGAATTTAAGCGTAATCGTAAGTGCTTTAATAAAGATGAGTATGAATACAGGAATATGTTGATAGCAGCTGAATTAGTAATTGAAAGTGCTCTAAATAGGAAAGAGTCAAGGGGTGCGCATTCAAGAACAGACTATAACTCAATGCTTGATACAGCAACGCATACTCAATTAATCTCAATTAATAAAAAAGAAGACAGGGAGTTTAGTTTATGTTAGATGATTTTTATATAGAAGACCATATTAAGAAAGCCTTGCAAGAAGATATCGGTTTTGGCGACATTACAACTGACTATTTAACAGATGAGTGTGATGAAATGGAATGCACGCTAAATTCAAGAGTTGAAGGTGTTTTTTGTGGTGCAAGGGTGTTTGAAAAAGTATTTAAAATTTTATCGGATAAAATTAATGTCAAATTTTATTATAAAGATGGTGATAAAATATCACGAGGAGATAAGTTAGCAAGTATAAAAGGCCCGAGCAAATATATATTAATGGGTGAAAGAACTGCATTGAATTATATCCAAAGAATGAGTGGTATTGCGACAGAAACTAATAAATACCAATCAGCTATTGGTAAATATTCGGCTAAGATTGTTGATACACGAAAGACAACTCCGTTATTCAGGGCTTTTGAAAAATATTCGGTTAAAGTTGGTGGTGGAAGCTTGCATCGTTTCAATTTGTCTGATTGTGCAATGATTAAAGATAATCATATTAAATATGCCGGCTCATTAACAAAGGCTGTAGAAAAATTAAGAGAAAATATTTCTCATGCTCATAAAATTGAGGTAGAGTGTGACACGGTAGCTCAAGTAAAAGAAGCGTTAGCGTGCCGTGCTGATATTATTATGTTGGATAATATGACTTTAGACAAAATGCGTGAATGTGTTAAATTGATTGACCATAAAGCAATAGTGGAAGCGAGTGGCAATGTAACATTATCGACCGTGTGTGACATAGCATCTACCGGCGTTGATATAATATCCTCAAGTGCGATAGTCGCAAAAGCGCCAACTCTTGATTTAGGTTTGGATATGTAGTATCAATCTCCTTGTAGCTCAGTTGGATAGAGTGCAGGTTTCCGAAACCTGAGGTCATGGGTTCAATTCCCATCAAGGAGGTTTTATAATATATTGAACTCAATGCGTAAACGTGTTATACTGTATTAGTCTGGGTATGGAGATAGGTTACCAATGGGTTTTTGGGATAAATTTATAAATTTAAAAAATCAAATAAATCAAGTAGAAAATTCCGTATATTATGGTAATCGTTCTTATGTTGAAGTATACGAAAAGAATGTCCAATTGGAATCAGAAATTGCTGCCAGAACAAGAGAATTAGATACAGCTAATAAACAGATGGTAACTTTGCAGCATATTTGGGACATGATGAATTCTTCTAAACCGTTATCGAGTGTACTAACTGCTGTTGTTAATAATTTACAAGGCGAATTAGGCTATTTGCATAGCTGTATCGCAAAAAAAATGTTTGATGATAAAGGCGAATATTATCAAATATTGGCTTGCAGTGGCGAATTATTTGGTGAAAATTTTTATGATTTTTTTAAGTGTGAACCATATGATTTA
>JAKSUP010000148.1 GCA_024408905.1 bacterium | reverse complement strand
TGAGAGAACGCTCAGGTAAGGCAACACGTATTAAGGAAAAAATTGAAAAAAGATAAGTTGCATATTCACTGGTATCCGGGTCACATAGCGAAAGCTGAACGTCAACTTAAAGAACAATTGAATTTAGTTGATGTTGTGATTGAGGTTCGTGATGCAAGATTACCTTTAAGTAGCAGTTATGCAAACATTAAGAAGCTCTTGGGAGATAAGCCGAGGCTTCTTTTGTTGAATAAAGCAGACTTAGCCGAAAAAAACGAGTTAAAAACTTGGAAAAAAATTTTGGAAGAAGATACCGGCTGTCCGGTTGTTATAACAAACGCAAAAGGGAATATTGATTTATCACAAGTCGTAAAACTTGCTGTTGAACTTAGCGAACCAAAAATTAAGGCATTAATGACAAAAGGCCTTCTTAGAAGGGCTGCAAGAGCGATGGTTGTCGGAATGCCAAATGTAGGGAAATCAAGTGTTATAAACAAGTTGACAAAATCTTCTAAAACCAAAATTGGTGCTAAAGCCGGTGTTACCAGACAGCAACAATGGGTTAGAATAAATCCTCAATTAGATTTGTTAGATACTCCGGGGATTATACCAACAAAACAAGATGATCAAGTTCAAGCAACAAAGCTCGCATTTGTTAGTTCTGTTTCTGAAAATGCTTATTCACCCGAACCGGTTGCAAGAGCATTTTTAGAATTAATTTCAACAAAATATCTCAACAATTTACTTGAATATTACAAACTGGATGACAAAACCGAATTAACTTTGGAAGGAATTGCCGTTAAACGTAATTGGTTGATAAGAGGCGCCGAACCTGATACAGAAAGAACTGCTTGCAACATCTTAAAAGATTTTAGAGATGGACGATTAGGTTTGATGATATTGGACGAATTGCCAACAACATAAAAAAAACCACTCGGTGTGTGTCGAGTGGATTTGTTTTCTGCATCCTAATGGTCTTTTTTAGTGTTTATTATCTAGGAGTTTATATGATTTTGGGGTTATTTACTATTTAGTGTTTCGGCTACACTTAAAGTGTGTATATACACTATGACATACATTAATATGAATGTCAAGAAATACATTTTGCTTTATGTTACAAATCTTAACATCTCCCCAAAGGCACTGTTATTATTGACTTTTTGCGTAAATCTATTAAATCCTGTCATTATATTGTCAAAAAATAAAGGGTATTATTAATTGTAAATAATACCCTTTATGCTAATTCTATTGGTTTTGAATGATATATTACATCTCACCCATACCGTCTGTTGGTGCTTTTCTTGATTTTAACAATACTCCTCGTTTTGAAGTTTGGATAAATTCAATCATATTTTCAATATATTCATTCATAGGAATTTCTGCTTTAATTTTTTCAATTGCTTGAGATGTATTATATTCGTCAGAAATTAATAACTTGAAAGCTCTATTTGTAGCTGTTCTAACTTCTTGCGAAATACCACGTCTGCGCATTGCAACAACATTTAATCCTTTTGGAACAGGTGGTCTGCCGTCACCTTTTGTATATGGCAATATATCAAGTCTTGATGCAGAGAAACCACTTACAATTGCCATTGAGCCGATTCTTATGTTTTGATGGAATACGCTCATTCCACCAACAAATGCACCAAATCCAACATGAACATGACCACCAAGTGTAACTAAGTTTGCTAAAATAACTTGGTCTTCTAACACGCAGTTATGGGCAATATGAGAACCAACCATCAACAAGCATTTATTACCAACTCTTGTTGTGAAATCACCACAAGCTGCTGCTCTGTGGATTGTTACGTTTTCTTTAATTATAGTTTCGTTGCCGATAACAACTTTTGTTAATTCGCCCTTATATCCTAAATCTTGAGGTTCTGAACCGATAGTTGCAAATGGTGATATTGTACAATTTTCTCCAATTTCTGCAAATTCGATATATGCATTTGCAATAATTCTCGTACCATTTCCTATTTTTACATTTTCACCAATAACAACATTGGGACCAATATATACCCCTTCGCCAATTTCAGCTGTCGGATGGATAACTGCACTCGGATGGATTGATGTTTTTTCTAATACTGCTGATTCTGCCATTCTTCTTCTCCAATAAATATAACCACAAGTAAAGTATATTATAAAAAATGCAGAATCTTTAAAATCCTTACATAATCTTTATAAGATTATTACGAATTCATTAATTCAACAAACTTATCAGCATTTTCTTTATAGCCCGGTAACACTCCACTTTTATTATCATTAATTAAGAAATTTGGTGGAAATACTTTGCTCCAGTATGGCAATAATGCTTCTTTTGTTGTTTTTTGTAAATATTTATCATACATACCATTCCAAGAACCGGGTATATTTGGTCGCCAATATATACCAAGTGCATCTTGTAATGTTGTTTGGACCTCACCGTCATTTTTTATATAAAACCATTTTAATAAATTTTTATATATCTCATTTGGATTTTTCATTTCTTCTTTAGTCAAGTTCAATTCTTTTTTGCAGAATATATAAAATTTTGATTTTTCTATTAAGGATTTTTTATCACCTTTGCCAATTAAATCATCCATTTTTTCCCTTAAAGGTGGCAAATCATGATTTCCTGTCAAAACAGCAACATTTTTTTTATTATCTGCCTTATAACGCAAATTAAAATCCTGTACAACTTGACTTGTAAAATACATGCCATATTGTTTTTCTATTCGTTTATAAGCATCCGTTTTTGACAAATCACCAAAAGACTCTAATATATAAGCATTTTCAGGTTCTTTTCCACATTCTTTTGCTATCCTGATAAACAAATCAAACATGCTTTCACCATTAGAATTACGCTTATTACTTATATCTGAAATCCATTCAGGCAAGAAGAAATCTTTTCCCATTCCACCCTTTTCTCTGGACTTAAATATTTCTTGACCTTTTAATATAGTCCCATCAGGCTTTTTATATTCAACAGGAATTTCTGCCCTGTTTACATATCCTACAAAATGGTCTAATCTCAAATCAGATATTTTTAATAGTTGTCTTATAGAATCTTCCTGATATTTCCAAAATTCATCCGAATCATAGTTAAACAAAGCGTGACCCCACACTTGTGTATAACCATATGGTTCTTCAGGGACGCAACCACTTACTTTTGTAGGGTGAAAATTATCATCCAAAAGAAATATATTTTTTCTACTCCATGTATCAACTCCTGTAGGACTAACACCTATTGCTAAATCTGTCATAAAGTTTATGCCATTTTTGTTTAAGTATTCAACCTCTTGTTTTAGCTGTTTATCGAACAAAAATTGTTCAAATTTATATAATTCTATATCATCTGTTAACGATTTTTCAGAAGCACCATTTTGTTTTAATAGGGTAACGGTTTTCTTACTAATTAAAACGTTTTCATTTTTTGCTTTTTCAGGGATTATCTGCAATTCTTTATCCCACATCATCCAGTTGTTTCCATACTTTTTTGATAAAAGATTATAACTGGCATATGCATCGAGCCATAATTTATTATTATTTTGAACAAAGATATTGTATTCTTGCTTTAGTGAAGCATTTTTATCTAAACTTTTAAATCTTTCGTATGCTTTTACAAATCTTGGTTCCTTTTGTTTTTTTAGCATTTCTAATGTGAATGTCGGAGAATAAATATCATCTGGCAATTCGCTTTCATTTAACAAATTTCCATATTCATCACTCACTAACTTATTAAGGTTAACGACAAATTTATTTCTGCTAAATCTTCCTACTGCATTATATGGGCATAAGTCTTCTTCTAATTCGTTTAGAGGATTGGTTATCCAATGTGTTTGTTTTGACCTTTTCATCCACTGAATGAATTGTTCAGTTTGTTTATCTAAAAATTGTCCACAAAAAGAACGCTCTGCCGGTAAACTTGTAATATGCATCAGCATACCTCTTTTTTTTGTTATGCACTGTTGAGTCAATCCTTTAAATATCAAATTAGTGCTTGGCAAAGGTGTTTCACAAGTTCTTTTGTTATCAGCTTCTAATTTATGAATGCTTTGAGGTGTTTTACACACTATAGCATTTCTATAATTTATTAGTCCTGCTGCTATGATTTTCATTTGCGTATTACCTTCCCGCCAATCTAAAAACATCTAAAAAATAAAATTGCTATTTATGTTCTGAGACATATCCAAAATTTTGTAAAATTTTATCTTTTTTACGCCAATCCTTTTCTACCTTTACTTCCAGTGCTAAAAACACTTTCTTGTCGACGATACCTTCCAATTCAATTCTAGCATCTGTGCCTATTTTTTTAAGCAGACTGCCGCCTTTTCCAATCAATATTCCTTTTTGACTTTTTTGTTCACAATAAATTGTCGCGTAAATCCTATCAATTTCATCAGCTCCCTGGTCCTTATCACCAGTCATTGCAACTGAATGAGGGAT
>JAKSUP010000147.1 GCA_024408905.1 bacterium | reverse complement strand
CATTGTGTAACTTTTCTTTATCAGTATCCAAATATTGCACATACTCCACAATACCGCCTGCGTAATGGAATTCTTCCTGTGCTTCTTTGCCATCCCGCAAATCACGCAAAATAATCGTTACGCCCTTATTCAAGAAAGCCAATTCACGCATTCTGTTCCGCAAGGTTTCAAATTTATAAACTCTGGCTTCCCCTTCATGAAAGTCTTCATCCTTGAACACTTTCGGATCCGGATGAAAATGTACCTTTGTGCCAGATTCAGTGCTGGTGCCCATTTCATACAATTTCTTTGTGGTCTTGCCACGTTGGAACTCAATGCCCCACTTCTTGCCATCACGACAAACTTCCACTTCCAAATGATCGGACAAGGCATTAACACAGGTAACACCAACACCATGCAAACCACCGGAAACTTTATAACCGCCGTCACCAAACTTACCGCCGGCATGCAACACTGTCATAATAACTTCAACTGCGGGTTTTCCTTCCTTCTTCATAATATCCACAGGAATACCACGACCGTTATCACTAACAGTGATACTGTTATCTTTTTCGATAGTTACTTCAATATGTGTGCAATAACCGGCCAACGCTTCGTCGATACTGTTATCAACAACTTCATAAACCAAATGATGCAAACCCATATCACTGGTATTACCAATATACATGGCAGGGCGCATTCTGACTGCTTCCAAGCCCTCCCATGCTTTAATGTTTTCTGCTGTGTAATTTGATTCCGCCATTATTTTTACTCCTTCAATTCATCTTCCTTAGCTAAAATAGCCAAGGTCATTTTATATTCATCATTACTTATCTCTTCAGGTAGTTTTTTAGTATATAGCAATACTGCCTGTAATTGATCCTGTTCCGTGGCTGTTTTCAAGCGCACCTTTTCAAAATAATAATCAGCCAATACCTCTCTTATTCTATGAAAAGTTAATTTATCCAAACCTTCTATTTTAATCTCTTCAAACTTTAACCAGGGTGTAGCTTTTAACTGTTGTCTTAATTTTTGTTCCCGCTGCTGTTGATCTTCCCTGTCACAATCAAAACAAAGTTTTCGCCAGCTTTCCATTTTACCGCCACACCTGGGACAAACCACTAAAGTATATGTTTCTTCTTCCTGTTTCTCTTCTGCCACTGATTCGTTTTTCAACAAAGAACCGCTGACAAAAGACATATCTAAAAACACATATTCACCGGCTAATTTAGCATTTACTTTCTGCAACAAATTAGTTTTAACCATGAAAAGCTGATTTGTTAACGGTGCATTATCCGCCACAATCACCAACCGTTTACCGTCTATTCTTAACGGTTGACAATGTTCAGATAATTTACCAGCAATTTCCGGCCAGACAACTCTTATCTTATGTAATAAAAATTGTCTTTTTATTAAAGTATTATCATCTCCTAAAAAATTCTTAAGAGAATTTTGAAAAGAATCAAACTTTGTTAACTGTACCATTTTCTATTTTGTAATATGCGCCGTTCACCACGTTAGGAATTAATTCCCGATCATTCACAGTTATGAATGTTTGTACACGGCCATCAATAAATTTTAAAAGTTGTGCCCGACGACTTTCGTCCAATTCACTCATAACATCATCAAGCAAAAGCACAGGATATTCCTCTATTTCTTGTTTTACATATTCAAGCTGGGATAGTTTCAACGCAAGAGCTGCACTACGTTGTTGTCCCTGACTGCCAAAATTTTTCAAAGATTTTTCATTAATCTCTAAAAGCAAATCATCCCGATGAGGACCAATATTAGTTATTCCACGAATAATATCTAACTGACGGCAAGCTTTAACTTCCTGTTCAAAAAATTCATGATAATCCTTTACACCATCAAGAATTTCCCGATGCAATCCTTTCAAAACATAATGAATTTTTAAAGATTCACCGTTGGAAATTTCTTTATGTATTTTCCCGGAAATATTTTGCAATTTTTCTATTGCCGGTTTTCTTGCCTCACAAATCGCTGTTGACAATCTAATAAATTCATTATCCCAAGTATCTAAAACATCTTCTGAACATTCACCATCACGAATTTGTTTTAACAAACCATTTCGCTGACGCAAAACTTTTCCATACTGCATCAACAAATCTAAATAACTGCGATTTGTCTGACTGATTTGCATATCAAGAAAACGACGACGCAGACTTGGTTCACCCTTCACAAACTGCAAATCTTCCGGTGAAAACATTACCACATTCAAAACACCGTAATGCTCACGGGCCGGAACTTTTACATCATCTAAAATAATTTCTTTCTTAATACGTTCATTAGCCAAAGGAAATTTTTTTATTCTAACAAAATGAATGTCATCCTTATTTTCAAAATTCACACTCACCATCATTTGATTTTCAGAAAATTTGAACAAATTTTCTTCCTGATTAGTGCGATGACTTAAACCAAAAGCAGCATAAAAAATACTTTCAAGAATATTTGTTTTTCCTTGAGCATTTTGCCCATAGAAAACATTGATCATATTTTCTACAGGCAAATTTAATTCACTATAATTTCTAAAATTTAATCCCTGAATTTTAGTAATTCTCACAATACACGAACCGGAGTAACAATATAACAGAATTCATTATCACCATTATCGATAATACCAGGCGTTAAAGCAGAATTCAAACGGAAAGTAATTTTTTCTGTATTAGAATGTTTCAAAACATCCATAACGTAAGCAGCATTAAATGCAATTTTTAAAGAATTGCCTTCCATTTCACAGGCAATTTCTTCTTTTGCTGAACCAATATCAGTACCACTGGCAGTAATTAACAATTTATTATTTTCAAAATTCATTTTCACAGTGCTGTGATCTGTTGCTTTTGAGAAAAGAACAACACGATCAAGAATAGTAATTAAATCCTGACGTACTACATTTGCTGTCAATGTAAAAGATTTCGGAATTACCCGACGATAATCAGGGAAACGACCATCAAGTAATCTGGTAACGATCTTAGTATCACCAACAGTCAACATAATTTGATTGTAAAGAACACCAATAGAAATATTCTGCGGATCACTAAAACCTTGAGCAATAGTACGAATTTCACTCAAAACTTTAGCAGGAATAACACAGGACATATCATTAGCTTGAATATCTTTTGATTTTATTGCCAAGCGATGTGTATTTGTTCCAACAAAAGTAATTTTTCCTTCTTTTACTTCCATCAAAATACCGGTAAACAAAGGACGGGAATCATCAGTAGCACAAGCAAATTCAGTCATATAAACCAAATCATCAAATGCAGCATCCGTCAATTCAATTTTTTCTTTAGCATCTAAATCGGGAAAAGCAGGATAATCATCCACATTCATTTTCGGCATATTATAAACATTCAAATCACCTGATTTAACAAATACTTCTTTTCCTTCTTCATAAAGAAAGACTTCACCAGATAGCTTACCCATCAAATCAGAAATGATTTTTGCATTGATTAATACTGCACCCGGTTCTTCTGTTTTTACATTAACCTGAGTTTCAATAGAGATATTTAAGTCACTGCCTCTTAAAATAAGTTTGTTTTCCTGAGCAGATAAATAAATACCACTCATAATTGGGGTTGCAGTTTTTCCGGTAATTGCTTTTTGAGCAATGTTTAGCCCTTTTTTTAATTCACTTGCCTCACATGAAAATTTCATTTGCACTTCTCCTTTGTGTTTTTATTATTTTATTTTCAAATTAGTAGTCATCATAATAGTGGTTGTGGATATGTTGAAAACTTTAATTTATTCGGTAAATATCGCATTCTTGGCTTGTGATAACCTTGTTGATAACAATCATTTGTTTTCCACATATTCACATTTGAAAGTATTTTTGTTATTTTTCTTTACTTTCAACATAGTTTTCAACAAAAAATGTGGAAAACTCAATTATTTTAGATTGGACATTATGTTTTCAATGGTGGAAAGTATCATTTTGTCTTGTGCTTTTACTAATTTATCAATTTTATCATAACCGTTCATAACTGTTGAATGATCTCTTCCGCCTAACTCATTTCCAATTTCTTTAAACGTAAGATTAGAAACTGTTTTTGCCAAATACATAATAATTTGACGTGGTTTATTTATTTCTGCATTTCTTTTCTTTCCAATTAAATCTTCTTCTGTTACTCCAAAATAATCAGTTACAACTTCCATAATATTTGCAAATGTTATTTGGTCACTTTTAACTTTTTCGCCAAATTTATTAATTTCCTTACTGATTACATCTTGAGTTATTTTCTCCCCCATCTCATTTAACAAAGCCAATTTATTACAGATACTTTCCATAATACGAATATTGCTTGTAATTGATTGGGCAATCAGATTCATACACTCATTATTCAATTCTAAGTTTCGTTCTTCCGCTTTAGCTTTTAAAATTGCTAATCTTGTTTCTAAATCCGGTTCTTGA
>JAKSUP010000146.1 GCA_024408905.1 bacterium | reverse complement strand
TGCTGAAAAAGAAGCATTAGCATCGGGTAAAAGCAAAAAAGGCATATTAAAAAAAGTCAATTGCATTGCACCAGACATGTCTTTAATAAGAATGTTTATAATTGTTAAATTCCTAATGCGCTTTTGGTTAGGAATGGCCTGAACAGTTGCATAAACAGCACATTTATTTCCAGGACAGGCTTTTTCTATTAAACAGGGTTCTTCAAATGCTTCATAATCTCTGGGCAAATGATATATCAAATCATGTACAGTATGAATATTTAGTTTTTCATATAACTTTCGTGTTTTTTCACCAACACCCTTTAAATCTATAATGGAAACGTTTGTATTCATACATAATCCTCTCTTATAAGGAAAAAAGGAGACAAAAGCGTCTCCTTTACCATATTTTTTGTTTATTCAACAGAAATAACATAATAATAAATGGGCTGACCACCATATTGTAATTCTACATCACAGGAAGGATAAGCCGCTTCTAAACTCACACGTAATGTTTCTGCATCATCTTCTGTTATTTCGCTGCCATAATAGATGCTGATTAATTCTGAATCTTCTGTGACCATTGCATCTACCATTTGCTCTGTTACGCTGATTACATCTAAACCGGAAGCGAGAATTCCCTCGTCACCAATTCCCATGTAATCACCCTTTTTAATATCAATATCATCAATGACAGTATCTCGTACTGCATAAGTAACCTGACCTGTTTTTACATTTTTGATTTCTTCAAGCATTGTGCTTTCATTTTCATCAACAGACATTTCAGCAACGTAATTAATGACAGCAGTTATACCCTGTGGAACAGTTTTTGTTGGAATTACAAAAAGATTTTTATCAGTCATCAATTCGGCAGCCTGATTTGCAGCCATGATAATATTTTTGTTATTAGGCAATATAAAAATATTATTTGCATTTACTTTTTCAATGGCATCCAAAATATCTGCTGTACTTGGATTCATTGTCTGTCCGCCTTCGATAATATAATCAACACCAAGACTTAGGAATATTTCTTTTAAGCCTTCGCCGGCTGACACTGCAATAAATCCTATTTCTTTAGCAGGCTCTGCAGGTTCAGAAGACTTAATCTCTTCCAAATTATTCTCTTTTGGGCTTTCCTGAACTTTCGTCGCCTTTTTTTGTTCTTCTTTTTCTGACATCTTAAATAATTTTTCCTGATGTTCAAGTCTCATATTATCAATCTTCATATTCGACAACGCACCATATTTAAGAGCTTTCTGAATAGCAAGTCCGGGATCATTTGTATGTACATGTACCTTGACAACATCGTCATCTGCTACACATACAATAGAATCACCGATAGATTCCAAAAATGCTTTAAAATCCATCTCATGCTTAATATTAAAGGTTTTATTCAGTAAAATAATAAATTCCGTACAGTAACCAAACTTAATCTCTGCTTCAGCCTGTACCTCCAAAGAAGATTTTTCTGTCTTAGAAGCTTGTGCTTGAGTTTCTGCAGTATTCATAGACAAATCTACTTCTTTTCCTGTGAAGAAAGCAAATCCACCTTCAAGTACTTCTACAAGTCCTTGACCGCCTGAATCTACTACCCCTGCCTGCTTTAAAACAGGTAACATCTCCGGGGTCTGACTCAAAACATATTGGGCATGTTCAATAACCTTACCAAAGAATTCTTCAAGATCTACAATACCACATTTGCTTAATTCAACTGCTTTGTCTGAAACCCCTTTTGCAACAGTTAAAATTGTTCCTTCCTTTGGCTTCATTACAGCTTTATAAGCAGTTTCAACAGCCTTTTCACAAGCTGTTGCAAATATATTTGTATTTAACTGATTTTCTTCTTTAATAACCTTTGTAAATCCTCTGAATAACTGTGAAAGAATTACACCGGAGTTTCCTCTTGCTCCTCTTAATGAACCGCTGGAAATGGCTTTACAAAGACTTTCCATATCTACATCTTCGCCAAGAGCACTTACTTCTTTGGCTGCTGACATTATTGTCATAGTCATATTAGTACCTGTGTCGCCGTCCGGAACAGGAAAAACATTTAATTCATTAATCCATTCTTTTTTATTTTCCAAATTCTTTGCACCGGCCAAAAACATCTTAGCAAAGAATTTTGCATCGATTTGTGTAACACTCACAACCAAATCCTCCTTAATCAATCACCCTAACATCTTCAACAAAAACATTGATTTTTTCAATTTCAATGCCGGTGAATTCTTCCACTTTATATTTTACATTGCTGATCAAATTATCAGAAACAGCAATGATACTTACGCCGTAAGCAACAATAACATGGAAATTTAAGGTTAATTTATTGTTATTAACCTCGACATTAATACCTCTAGTCATACTGTCTTTTTTTAACAACTTTACTAAGCCGTCTTTTACATTAATACTTGCCATACCTACAATACCAAAACATTCTACAGCAACGCTTCCTGCGTACTGGGCAATAACTTCGTTATCAATAAGGATATTACCCAAATGTGTATTCATAGATGAGCCTTTCATATTCTCTACCATACCTTTCTATAACTAATATTTTAAAACTATTAGTGATAAATAATAGTGTATGCATTTGTTAGTATTCCATATGCATAATATCACTTGGTATCATATATCATAACAGTTTTTTAGAAAAAAAGAAACATGATTTTAAAAAATTGCAAAAAAACATATTTTTATACTTGCTTTTATTTTTGTTTTCTGCTAATATAACAATGTTGTGAGTTGAAATCACTATAAAAAAGTATGAAACCAAGAAAATTAAGCGTATAAGCGCAAGATGTTGAGGAGGTGTCAAAATGGCTAAGTGTGATGTTTGTGGCAAGGGCGTTCATTTTGGTAATAACGTAAGCCATTCTCATAGAAGATCAAATGCTATTTGGAATTCTAATGTTAAGAACGTAAAGTGTAAAGTGAATGGCGGAGCAAAAAGATTGCATGTTTGCACCAGCTGCTTAAAATCCGGTAAAGTTGAAAGAGCTTAATTTTGACTATATCCATTGATTTTAGAAAATAAAAATCGTACAGGTTAGCCTGCACGATTTTTTTATTGCATTTTTTTCATTTTATTTCCAATATTCTTTTCTACGTCGCAAAAACTCTTTATTAATCATTTGAGCAATTTCATCATCTCCATACTGGTTATCAGGATGAAATATTTTAACCAAATCTCGATATCTCTTCCTTAATGCCAATGGATTATTTACATTTCTAAAAAGTAACCCCACTAAATCCTCTGAGTCTCCACTGTTTTTTGTACCTAACATTTTCTGTTCTTCCATAAAACGTTTCTTTTGAAGTTCAAAGGCTTTTCGGTCTGCTTCCAGCTGTTGAAAACCTGCTTGTAAAATCAACATTTTTTTATCAAAAAACATTGTTTCTTCTTTTAAGCGTTTTCTTTCCGTAATAGAACGTTTATTTAATGCATTCATTTCATCACGAAACTGCGTACGTTCTTCAATAAATTTGTCTCTGGCTTGTTCCAAATTCTTTAACTCATTGGAAATACGAATATTTTCACGAAAAAGCCAAAGTTTCAATTCACGTAATTCATCTTCATCTTGTGAATTAATGATTTTTTCCCAATCAACCATAGCTTAAACCTCATAATTGCCAAGAAACAATTATCTAAAATGAATTAACCTTCTTGTTCAGGAAAAGCAATATCTACAACCTCGGTTTCGCTCATTTCATCTTTTCCGGCATTCTTTTTGCTGGTAATTTTATCAACAATATCAGGAACCATATCTACTATTTTGTTAACAGTATTCTGATTCTTGATATTAACTAATTTTGTATTGCCATCCTTTATAACAAGAACTGCGCTGGGAGTCATTTTACCGCCCAAACCACCTGCACCGTTTCCTGTTCCCTTTGTGTTATTGCTGCCTGCACCTGCCGCAACACCAAAACTCACATCTACCAAAGGTAATATAATGGTGTCTCCAATCTGTGTAGCTTCTCCCACAACTGTTTTTGTAGATAAAACGTTATCCATTCCTTTTAATAATGATTCAACTACTCCCTGAAACTGCTTTTCATTATCTGCCATAATTTTTCCCTTTCTATCTTAATAACCTTCTTCAATACTTCATTCTTATTTTGTTTTATGCATTTAATTCAACTGGTTTCTTTTTTAGTTTTCTACGTAAAGAATGTAGTTTTTTGTCAAACAAAATTTTTAATCCGTTGAATACAAATGTAATAATCATAAAATGCCCTTTGGCATTAATATTACCTTCTAACCTGGCTTCTTCAAAATCAGGTTCTATATACAGAGTATCTTTCTTTCTAAGAAACGAAAGTATTATACCATAAACCGCATATATATAACCTGTTGTATCAGGTGCTCCGGTTCCAACAACTAAATTACAGTTAATTTTACGCGGAAATACTTTTGTTAATATCTTTTTTACTCGCAACCATACATGAGAAAGCAACGCTT
>JAKSUP010000145.1 GCA_024408905.1 bacterium | reverse complement strand
CTTCACCAGAAACATCTCTTGTTATAGATGTATTTTCAGATTTTCTTGCAATTTTATCAATTTCATCGATATAAATTATGCCTTTTTCAGCTTTTTTAGCATCAAAATCAGCGTTTTGGTATAATCTTAATAAAATATTTTCAACATCATCACCGACATAACCGGCTTCTGTCAAAGTAGTTGCATCAGCAACAGCAAACGGTACATCAAGAAGCTTTGCCAAAGTTTGAGCCAACAAAGTTTTACCACTTCCTGTTGGACCAACTAATAAAATATTAGATTTTTGAATTTCTACACTATCTTTATCAGCAGCTTTATTATGCTTTAATCTTTTGTAGTGATTATATACAGCAACTGACAAAACTTTCTTTGCGTCATCTTGACCTACAATGTGTTCGTCTAAATACGCTTTTATTTCATGTGGTTTTGGAATTGCTTTTTCATCACCATCTTCTTTTACTTCTGTTTTTTCTGTGTTCTTTTCTTTACCCTCAAAAAACTCTTCATCCAAAATTTCATTACAAAGTTCAACACATTCATCACAAATAAATACGTCCGGACCTGCAATAAGCTTTTTTACTTGGTCTTGAGTTTTACCACAAAAAGAACATTTTAATCTGTCATTTGAAGACATTTTTATCTCCTGTTATTGATTGTCTTATACCGAACGGAAATCCGTTAATAAGAGGAGTAGAGAATTCTCTGCTAACCCTCTTTTGTTATTACTCTATCAATCATGCCATATTCAAGTGCTTCTTGAGGTGTCATGATATAGTCTCTATCTGTATCCTTTTCAATTTTCTTAATTGATTGACCGGTATTTGCAGCCATGATTTCATTTAAGTTTTTCTTAATTCTCAATATTTCTTGAGCTTGAATTTCTATATCAGTTGCTTGACCTTGCGCACCACCTAAAGGTTGGTGAATCAATACTCTTGAATGTGGCAATGCCAATCTTTTTCCTTTTGCACCGGAGCAAAGTAAGAACGCACCCATAGAAGCTGCTTGACCCAAGCAAATAGTTGAAACATCAGCTCTAATATGCTGCATAGTGTCGTAAATTGCCAAGCCGGCTGTTACACTTCCACCAGGGGAATTTATATACAACATAATGTCTTTTTCAGGGTTTTCACTGTCCAATAATAGCATTTGAGCAACTATCAAATTTGCAACCATGTCGTCAATTGGAGTGCCTAAGAAAATAATTCTTTCTCTTAATAAACGAGAAAAAATATCAAATGCTCTTTCTCCACGACTGGATTGCTCAATTACTGTAGGTACGTAACTCATTTTCTTATTCCTTTCATAATGTGAACACTAATTAACTATATTATTATACCCTACACAATAGTTAAAACAATAATCAATTTGTATGATATTATACATTTTATCAACTTTATAAGGTTTTTTCAAAAAAGCTAAACATAACCTATGTATGGTATATTTCTGTAATATTCTTCAAAATCTAAACCATATCCGACTAAAAATTTATCGTCTATGTCAAACCCATAGATATCTGCATCAATATCCACCTGGCGCTTCTCTTTTTTATCCAATAAAGAACAAAAACGAAGGCTTTTTGTTTTGAAATTTAGCTTTATAAAATCCAACAAAAATTTTGCAGTATGACCTGTGTCAATAATATCCTCAACGATTAAAACATTTTTCCCGTTTAAATCCGGCAATGTTATGTCAACAGCATTAACTTTTCCTGAAGAAGTATAATTTGATCCATAGCTTGATAAACGAATAAATTCCATTCTCACAGGCATTTTCAAATGTTTCACCAAATCTACGGTAAACATGACAGACCCCTTCAAAACACTAATCACATACAATGAATCTTTACCATAGGTTGTGTTAATTGTATTAGCAATTTCTTTAATTTTTGACTGAATATCTTGCTCGCTGAATAATAATTTTATATCGCTTTCTTGTATCATCTCCATAATTCAACCCTCCATTATTATTATACAGCATTCTTTAATATTAGCCAATTTTTTAAGGACACTCAATAACATGCGTTGGTTTTTCTTTTACGGCAATTTTGTTACTTAAACCCACGCCAACAGCCCAAAGAATTTCATTATCATTTGCCAATAATAAAACAGAATCACGCATGTGACGAGATATACCTTTCGAATTTAAGAATTTTTTTAATTTCATTGTTCCTGACATTCCGAAAGGATTTATCACATCACCTTCCAGCCTAGTCCTTAATTTTAGTGGAAATTTGATATCTGACAAATCTACATACACAAAACTTGCAGTTTCTTCAGGGAAAATAAACAATTTCTCATCTTCATAAGGTTTTATTACAAATGTTCTGCCGTCAACATTGTATTCACCTTCACCATTGATATCAATTGATACTTTATTTAACACATTATCGTCTTGATGTGGAATAGTTTCTATCGTTTTATTATCAACATATAACCATTTGGCAGAAGCCAAAGATATTGTAGACCCATTTCTATGATCAATATTTTGCTCAATGAACTCATAAAGTTCATTAATTTTTTTATAATCATAAGAACTCAAGAATTTTTGAATATATTCATAGATAATACGCATTTTTGCTTGTTTAGACAATTTGATATACTCTTGAGGACATATCCTGTCACCAACGATAACCTTATTCCTAAATGTAGACAAATATTCCTCAATTAATTCATTTTCACTAATTGCAACTTCCGATAATGTATTCAATGCATCCTTTATTGTCGGATTTATTTTTTCCAATGCAGGTAAAACACTCAATCGAATATAATTTCGCTTGTATGTCGTGTCTAAATTTGATGAATCATTATTTGGTGTTAAATTATTTTCTTCGCAATATTTCAAAATATCTTTGCGAGTAACCTTTAACAGGGGTCTATAGTATATATCCCTTTGTTCAGCAATCCCTTTTAAACCAACAACACCGGTTCCCTTGGCAATCCTATACATTACTGTTTCTGCGTTATCATCTTTATTATGTGCCGTTAGTACACCTGCAGCATCATATAAATCACGTGCATCCTCAAAAAACTCATACCTTGCAATTCTTGCATCATTTTCAGTTTTTCTAATCGGCTGCTTTGCTGTTTGCGTATAGAATTCAAAGCCTTTACTTGCAGCAAATAATCGGCATATTTCTTGCTCTTTTCGAGATTCAGCCCCTCTCCAATTATGATTGAAATGAGCAGCAATTATATTCAAATCCCAAAAGCCATCCATATTTTTAATTTTTGATAATGCATCTAAAAGACACATAGAATCATAACCACCGGAAAACCCTACAATTAGAGTTTTATCTTGTAATTCATATTTTTTAAGAAATTCACAAATTTGTTCTACAATCACCATCTGATACCTTGAATTCCATGTTTAATTTCTGCTGCATCAACGCCTAAAGTTTCTAACACTTTCATTGCCAAAGATTCCGGCTCATCAGTTATTGCAATCAGCAAATCAACTGCTTCAATTTTTGATTTATTAGCTTTTTTGGCAGCTTGCCATGCTTTTTCCAAAACCCTTTTAGCCCTTTTGGTAAACACAATTTCTTCATCATAGTATTCATTACCAAAACCAACCAAGTTTTCTACAACGAGTCTGGCATCTTTCATTGTAACTTCTAAATCACTTAAAACTTCGGCTACAACGCTGGTTCCTTCACCAATAATACCCAATAAAAACATCTCAGTACCAACCACATTACGCCCAATTCTTCTTGCTTCTTCTTTTGCAAGTTTCATTATTGTAAGAGTTTCAGACATACGTTTTTCAATTGGTTTGACTATTTCTTTTGTCAAATTATCTTCATCTATACCTAAAGATTTTATAATTTCGTAAGCTAAACCTGTTTTTGTTTTCAAAATACTCAAGACAATGTGTTCGGGAGTCAAAACAGATGAACCCAGTTCTTTTGCTATCTGTAAAGCGTTATTCATCATCAAAAACGCATTAGGAGTAAAGATTATTTTTTTACCTTCATACTCAGACTGACGCGATGAAATACTGGCCAATTTTTCTTCAAAGTTTTGTTGATTAATCCCATTACCGTTAATAGTATTTATCAAATTCGTATCTGTTGATTCCAGTATAGAAGCCATTATTTGTTCTGTTCCAAGTATTTCATAGCCTTTTGCAGACAATTTTGAAACAGCTCTGTCAAGCACTTCTGTTAATTCTTCGCCTTCATACGAATCATTAACTCCCTTTTCATCATCTTCTTCACCTTCGGGATGTTCTAATTTTTTAATTTTTTTCTGAACAAGTCGTGTAAGGATTTCCCTTGCATTCATTATATTAAAATCAAAATGTTCCAAAATCTGAGGTACACAAGAGTTTTTGTCAGTAATTACCGATAAAAACAAGTGTTCAAAAAGAATATTTGTATTTCCGGATTTTGAAGTTAAATCCAGAGAACGTTTTAATATTTCTTTTACTTGTTGGCTAAACGGTATATTTTCAGGTGCTTTTAAAGATGTTCT
>JAKSUP010000144.1 GCA_024408905.1 bacterium | reverse complement strand
TACCCTACTGTCGAATTTTTAATTGGCACAATATCATATATTGTCATAATATGAAAAAAATATGTTATATAATTTTAATTCTTTTTATAATTCCTGTTTTTGCGTATGAAGTTTATACTCCAAATGATTATCAATATGAAAAAAATGGGGATAAGCTCCTTTTTGTGCTTGATTTTTCAAACAGTATGACAGAATATTTGGAGCATAAGACAAAAGTAAATCAAGTAAAAAATGCAATGCAAAAAATCTTGCCACAAATATCTTCTGATACAAAAGTAGGTGTGAGAGTATACGGTCATACCTGTAATTTGGTAGCATACAATGCTTGCAGAAGTTCGGAACTAATAGTTCCATTAGCAGAAAACAATGCCCCACAAATAATACATGCAATATCAAAGCTACGCCCCAAAGGAATGACACCAATTACGTATTCGCTCAAACAAGCTGTTAAAAAAGATTTGGATGGTTTTGACGGAACAAAACATATTATTCTACTTACTGATGGTGGTGAAAATTGTGATGAAAGTCCTTGTGATTATTCCATAGAACTTGTAAAAAAACGCAGAGATATAAAAATAGATGTAATAGCTTTCAATGTAAATGATAACGATGATTTGGCACAATTAAAATGTACGGCAGACGTAACCGGAGGGCATTTTATTGAAGCTGATACAAACGCACAATTAATGAATTCTATGCAAGATTTAATAGTCCCCCACAAAAGTGTTGAAGCTCTAATTTACGGAAAAAATTAATATTACTTTTCTATACTTATTTTGTATCCGAATAAATCTGCGACAGTCTTTATTTCGTCATATCTGAACGAACTCAGGAAAACTTTATGCAAAATGCTTTGTTGTGTATATTTTTTCCCTGTTTTTTGAGTAAGTATTTCTGCTAATTTTTTAGCAGTAATTCCTTCTCTTGCCATTATTATTTTTATTTGTTCTTTCGAGGTTATATTCATATTAAGAATAATTATATAATTTATGAAATAATATTGACAAATATGGAATAATATATTAAGATTATTTCCAAATAAGGAATATTTATTCCAATATTAAAATAAAATATAAAGGCATTATTATGTTGCAAAAAATAGAAAAATCCTAATAAAATTAAAAATTCGCCTCAAGAAACATTTTTGTATTTATGTTAGAATTAAATCAAATACATGTATAAGAGGGTTAAAAATGGAAGATTTAAGAGAAAAATATGAAGTCGTAATTGGATTGGAAGTACACGCACAACTTAAAACAAAGTCAAAAATATTTGCGCCTGACAGTACAGAATTCGGTAATGAACAGAATTCACAAACAAGTGCTATAACTCTTGGTATGCCTGGTGTTCTTCCTGTATTAAATAAAGAATGTGTAAATATGGGTATCTTGCTAGGTTTGGCTTTGAACTGCGAAATCCCTAATCGTTGCAAATTTGACAGAAAACAATATTTTTATCCTGACCTTCCAAAAGGATATCAAATTTCTCAATATGATGAACCAATTTGTGTAAATGGTTGGTTGAATGTTAAAGGTAAAAAAATCGGTATCACAAGAGCGCACTTGGAAGAAGATGCCGGTAAACTTGTTCACCAAGGCGCAGCAGGTATTAATGGCTCAACATACTCTCTAGTAGATTTAAACAGAGCCGGCACACCACTATTGGAAATCGTATCAGAACCTGATATGAGAAGTGCTGAAGAAGCTCGTAACTATATGGAAGAATTAAGAAATATCGTCAGATATTTAGGTGTTTGCGACGGAAACCTTGAAGAAGGTTCTATGAGATGTGATGCCAATATTTCAATTATGCCAAAAGGCTCAAAAGTTTTTGGAACTCGTGCAGAAATCAAAAACGTAAACAGTTTTTCAGCTTTGCAAAGAGCTATCGAATTTGAAATTGACAGACAAATAGAAATAGTAGAAGAAGGTGGAGAAGTTGTTCAAGAAACAAGGCTTTGGGATGACAACTTGAGAGAAACTCGTTCTATGAGGGGAAAAGAAGATGCACACGATTACAGATATTTCCCTGAACCTGATTTGATGCCTTTAGAAATTTCTCGTGAATGGGTTGAAGATATCAGAAAAACAATGCCTGAACTTCCTGAAGCAAAACGCCAAAGATATATGAGTTTAGGTTTGAGCGAATATGATGCCTCAGTTGTTGTTGAACAAATGGGATTGGCTTTATTCTTTGATAAAGTTCTTGCTCTCGGAGCTGACCCTAAAATTGCCATCAACTTTATTATGGGTGGTATTGCAGCATACTTAAAAGAAAATAATTTGGAAATAACAGATACAAAATTGACTCCTGAAAACTTGGCAGAATTAATCGCTTTGATTTCAAAAGGCACAATTTCTAATAATATCGGTAAACAAATCCTTGTAGAAGATATGATTACAAATGGGGAAAAAGCTTCTGCTATCGTTGAAAGAAAAGGTTTGAGCCAAATAACAGATGAAGGTGCAATCAAAGAAATCGTTAAAAAGATTATTGATTCTAACCCTGCTCAAGTTGAACAATACAGAAGTGGTAAAACTAACTTGTTAGGCTTCTTTGTTGGCCAAGTTATGAAAGAAACTAAAGGCAGAGCTAACCCTAAAACTGTTAATGAATTGATTATGCAGTTTCTTCAAGGGTAGAGGGGTAAATAAGGGTAAATAAAAATAACCCGAAGTAGTAATTGTAAAGTCAGGGGTATAAATGCTTTTAGATTTATTCAAAGAAAAAAGGTGTTTCAAGCTTGTTTGTGGTGCAGGTAACGAGGATGAAAAAGAAATAGAAAAGCTTGTTGCCCTGTATTCAAAAGCCGGCTGTAATTTCTTTGACTTATGCGCAAAACCTGAGATTGTTGAGGCTGCAAAGCGTGGTTTAAAATACGCAGGAATTGAGAAAGACAGATATATCTGTGTAAGTATTGGTATTTCCGGTGATCCTCACGCAAGTAAAGCTGAAATTAATCCCGAATTATGTATAAATTGCTGTAACTGTAAAGCCACCTGTAAACAAAACGCAATAAATTCAGAAGAAGTTTGTGAGGTTAATCGCAAACGCTGTATCGGTTGTGGTCAATGTATCAAAGCATGTCCACAAAACGCTATCTCAAGAATTGATTGCGCTAAAGATATTAACGAAATTCTTCCACCACTTTTGGACATGGGAATTGATTGCGTTGAATTCCATATTATAGGAGATAATGAAGAAGAAATTTTTACTAAATGGAATGACATTAATAATCTTTTTAAAGGAACATTATGTATAAGTATTGACCGTTCAAAACAAGGTGATGAAGATTTGGTTAAACGGGTTAAAAAATTACTTGAATGCAGAAAACCTTATACAACAATAATTCAAGCAGACGGAATTGCTATGTCAGGAGGAGAAGATAATTACAGAAAAACCCTCCAAGCAGTTGCAATAGCTGAAATGTTTGAAAGTGCAAAACTTCCTGCTTACATTATGGTTTCAGGTGGTACAAATTCTAAAACAACAGAGCTTGCAAAAATGTGTGAGGTTGATATTCAAGCACTTGCTATAGGTTCTTTCGCAAGAAAAATCGTCAGAGAATATATTGATAGGGATGATTTTTTAGAGAATGAAGAAATCTTTAATCTTGCGTTAGAAAAAGCAAAGGCTCTTGTTGATGTGTCTTTGAGGAACTTAAAGTAATGGCATCTATTTTTTGTAACGGATATGAATTTAAAAATATTGAAGCCGTTTTATTTGATAAAGACGGAACTTTTGTTGATTCAAATTTGTATTGGGGAAAACTCGGCGAAAACAGGATTAATGCAATTATTGATTATTACAAAATGGATAAAAATCTGTTTTACGAATTATGTGAAGTTATAGGGTACGATTCAAAAACAGGAAAACTCATTTATAACGGACCTTTGGCTATTTTATCCAGAGATGAAGTCATTGAAACTTTAGTAAGTCATTTAAAAAAATATGTCAATTCTGATTTTGAAACAGTTGATATGATTTTTAATAAAGTTCACGAAGAATTTTTAAAAGATGTTTATAAATACACAAAACTTATAAATGGTTCTGTTGAATGTTTTGAAAGGTTAAAAATTAAAGGAATTAAACTTGCCGTTGTAACTTCTGACAGTTATGCAAACACTTGTGAAACATTAAAATCTTTAAAAGTTGATAAGTATTTCGACTATGTTGTAGGAAAAGATTCATGTCCAGAACCCAAAAAAACAGGAAAGCCGGCTGAACTTGTGTTAAATAAATTTGGGGTTAAACCGGAAAATGCAATAGTTATAGGTGATGCACCAATGGACGCTTTAATGGCAAAAAATTCTTTTATGCAAGGGAGTATCTTGGTTCAAACAGGACAAACCTCATTAGAAGAACTTACGAAATACGCAACTGTTGTATGTGTAAATTTGGATAATGTAAATTAAATATTTTTCAAATGCTTAATTTCCAATTTTGGATTTAAGACAATTGATATTGCATCAATTCTGA
>JAKSUP010000143.1 GCA_024408905.1 bacterium | reverse complement strand
TTGTAAACTTTTGTAACGATTACATGAAAAACATTAAAGTTTTTAAAAATTGTGCCGATATATATCATGTATATACATAGAGGTGTGTCATGTCGAATTTTACGGTAAACGGTATCTATAGCTATACGAGTTCCCAAGTTTATTCATACTTGGGTAACTTCAACATTAATAACAACAAACTTAAAGATGCCTTTCGTGAATTCGGTATTGCTCCAACAGGTAAAACTTCTGATTTACAGAGATTAAATCGTGCAATTGAGACTAAATATTCTCACGTCAAGGAGCAGGTTAAAAATCAAACAAACAATCAACAAAATATTGCTTGGGCTTCTGTCTGTGGGAAAATTGGTGTGAATGTTACAGGTGATTATGAAAAGGACCGTGCAGAATTTTTCAATGCTATTCAGCTTTTATCTCAGAATGCACCTAATGGTGAAGTACAAAGTTACTTAGCGGGGATTAAAACTGAAGCAATGTCTGTCTTTAGTAAAAATCCAACAAGTCAAGGCCCTAAACAAGTCTCATTCAATGAATTTGAACGACAGTATTGGAACAATATGCATTAACATACTTCGAAAATTCTCCTTGTGTTATAATTAACCAAGGAGAATTTTTTATGAAAATACTTGTAACTGGTGCTTCTAAAGGGATTGGTAAAGCTATCGCTGAATTGCTCATTGAAGACGGACATAACGTATACGGAACAGCAAGAACAGAAAATTTAATTAAAGATTATGAAAAATATTGTGTGTGCGATTTGGCAACACATGCCGGTATAGAAAAAATTATTGAATTTATCAAAGAAAATGAGATAGATGTTTTGATAAATAATGCCGGAGAATATATATATTCTCCGATTCAAGATATCACTTACGAAAAACTCGAACATATAACTAAGTTAAATCTTGAAACGCCACTATGCTTGATATCAGCAGTAGTACCAAATATGAAGAAAAAAATTTTCGGAAGAATTATTAATATTGGTTCTATAAGCGGGGTTATGGGCGAAGCTAATGCCAGCCTGTATTCTGCAACAAAAGCAGGGCTAATTGGAGCGACCAAGGCTCTTGCGTTAGAATTGGCTGAATACAACATTACAGTAAATACTATAAATCCGGGATGGGTTGATACAGAACTGGGCAATTCTTCTATAGAAGATAGTGATTTTACAAAAGACGAAATTATTGATTGCATTCCACAAAAACGCTTTGTTGCACCGAAAGAAATCGCAGGTATGGTTCGATATCTGATTTCAGAAGATGCAAAGGGTGTAACCGGTCAATCAATCAATCTTTGTGCAGGATTAAGCGTCGGGTACTAAAACAATATGAAACAAGTATCTCTTTTTAAACTATTTTTTTTATTTGCAAAGTTTGGTGCTATTGCCTTAGGTGGTGGCTTTGTAATATTACCAATTATTAAAAGGGAACTTGTTGATAAAAGAAATTTGATTAGCAATAATGATTTAATGGATTATTTTGCTCTGTCACAATCCTTGCCGGGTATTATTGCTGCAAACATTTCCCTTTTTACAGGCTATAAATTAAGAGGGATTTTAGGAGCATTAGTTGCAATGTTCGGAGTTGTATTCGTACCATTCTGGGCAATAGTAATTATTGCAACATTTTTAAGTTCAATTAGTGGAAATTCTTATGTACAAGGCATTTTTTGGGGCGTTGGAGTCGCAGTTATTGCATTAATAATTCTTACTGCACGTGACATTTGGAGAAACGCTAAAAGAAACCTGTTTTTCTACATAATTTTTTTATTGGCACTTGTTTCTTTGCTCATTTTGAATTTTTCACCGATAAAAACAATCATAACATTGGTAATAGTCGGAGTTTTATACAAAAGATTTGAATACGTTAGAAGGGAGGGTAAATAATATCACATGATTTACTTTTCTCTTATAATCGAATTTTTCAAAATAGGTTTATTCTCTTTTGGAGGAGGTTACGCAACAATACCGTTTTTGTATCACATTTCAAATACATATGGCTGGTACACAGTTAATGAATTACGTCATATGATAGCAGTGGCCTCAGTCACCCCGGGACCTGTCGGCATTAACGTAGCAACATACGCAGGTTTAAAATCGGCAGGATTATTAGGAGCGATGTGTGCGACAATTTTTGAAATGTTACCGTCGTTTATATTAGTAATAATCACGTCAAAAATTCTAAAAAAATTTAATGATAATTTTTACGTGAAAGCTACACTTTCTACTTTAAGACCAATAAGCTGCGCACTTTTAGCATCTGTTGCAATTGGGCTATTTAAACCAATATTGGGTGATATAAAAGCTATTATTCTACTTGCAATACTTTTAATATTAAGTTGGAAATCAAAAAAAGACCCGTTATTTTATATGTTAATTGGAGGTGTTGTGGGAGTCATTATGAGAATATTCTTCTAAATTGTATTCTCACAGTTTCACCTCTACTCATTTACCCCTTACCCCTCTTGATTTTTCATAATAAGCTTTAATTCTACACGACGACTTTTTGCATAATCTTCTTTTCCATTGACCAAGATTGGGTTAGAGAAACTTGCACCTTCAACAATAATCATCTTCCTTAATTTATCGCCATGCGTTTTATTGTATGAGGTATTTGTCATATAATTAGCAACTGCATAGGCTCTGTTAAGCGACAAATCCATATTTTTCATATACTGTTGGTCTTGAGAGTACTCTCCTTTATAAGTTTGAGAATCTGTATGCCCTTGAACTATTATTTTAGCAACATTTTTGCTCATAGATTCATTGGAAAAAATCGAATTAATATATGCAGGAGCAAACTTATCCAAATATGCCTTTCCTTTTGGCGAAAGGGTGTAACTGTTTACATCAAAAAGTTCTAAGTCAGAGATTTTTACCACACCCGTAATTGGATCTACTGTCGCATTTATATCCTTTTCTTTCAATGTTTCTTGGAAAACTTTTGTAGCATTTTCTTTTGCCAAATCTTGTTTAATTTTATCCAAATGACTGGTCATATATGTATAAAAGAAAAGCACAATAAAAACCAAGACAAGCCCTGTCATAAGGTCGGTCATTGTTACCCAAAATATGTTATTTACATCATTATCATCACTTGTTTTCGGTCTGATTCTCATATAGGATACTCCTAGAACAATTTGTCCACAACATCACCACCGTTGCCGCCATTATCCAAATTCTCATTAAGTTTGTGTAAACTGTAGAGACTATTTTCAAGGTAAGGGGTTGTAATTTCACCAATAGACTTAGATACAGCTTTTGCAAAATCTTCAGGTAATGATTTTAGAATTTTCTCACTGCTTGAATTTTGGTTCTTAGCTTCATTCACCAAATCCATCAAGAATTGTTCACTTGTACACACATCAAACAACCTTATGAACTCTTTTTGGATTAACAAATAATATTTTTTACATTTTCTGTTATAAAGTATTTTTTCAACAAATAAAAATAGCAAAGAATAACCGACTGCAAACACTGAACAAAGAGCAGCAACTTGGATATTAGCAATCAGGCTGTTTAATGATTTATCTACTTCAGAAGATGTAAAATCAACAGTTGTAAAAGCTATTGCCATCTTTAAAAAAGTAAAAAACGGACCTAAACCTGTAAGTATGGTCGGCATAACTTGAATAAACTTATGATTAATTCTTGAATGCACCAAAGTTTCTTCATTAAAGAAATATGATGCATCACTTGTTGAATATATTTCCGGAACTTGATTCCCCATATTTTTTGAGTTTTGAGATGCAGTATATAACTTATCCGGAAACATTAACGCTTTTTTGAAGTCATCCCAAATTGTGTTTGTATAAGTATTTGATGACATATAATTGTCTAATTCATTGAACCTATATGAAATTTCCTTTTTATTCAGCGTATGCAAATAGTTATAAACTGACTTTAAATTTGTCTCAATTCTGGTATAATTCCTCAACACAGTAAGAGTAAAGAACAAAAAGAATGTCGTAATTATTAATATTGCAGGTTCTTTTAAAATGTCTAAAAATGTCATAAAACTACTCCCTTACAAAACTTTCCCTAACTATCAAAAATTATAGCATAAACCATTTAGATTATTTTACTATTAAGAAATTTGAACTATAATAAATACAGATTAGTTAAGAAGTAGAGTTATATCCATGGAATGTCCTAAGTGTCATAGTATTATTGATGATAATGCAGCAACATGCCCGTATTGTCATAAAGTATTTTTACTTGAATGTCCTAATTGCCACACATTAGGTGATTCTGCTATCTGCCAAAAATGTGGATACACAATTTTGGTAAAATGCTCTAAATGTTCTAAAGTCAATCCGACTTCACTGGGAAATTGTTCAAAGTGCAAATTCCCTATAAATTCATCTATTGCGTATCAGGAATGTGAAACCGATGAATACGCAGCAGTTGTCATTAAATTCGATGCACTGAAAACAATAAAAAAACTTCTGAAATCACAAGAACTTTATGCAAAGTTCCACGCAAA
>JAKSUP010000142.1 GCA_024408905.1 bacterium | reverse complement strand
CCGAGAAGTTGTTCAACAAAAGCGTTGTCAGCACCGTTTGCAAACCTTACATCTGCTACTGCATAAGGTTTTTGGGGTAAATCTAATATTTTGTTATAAGGTTGCGTTTCCCAACCCATAACAAGTTCCCCTTGTTTTTCAATAAAATTATTCACTAATAGTATCAAATCAGCCTTTTCTTCTGTATCAACAACCTTAAAACCACCCAACTCCAATTGACCTAAGACTGATTTTTCAATAGAAACATCTTCATAATTTGAAATCTTACCCTTATATTCACTTTCTGTATATTCAACAAAAACCCTGATATCTTTCTTTATTGAACGAGCCAAAAGAGTAAGAGGAATTTCGTCAGCTCCTGTTTTTGTTTTACCACCCAACTTTTCAAGTTCATGCGCTTCTTTTACATTAAAACCATATTCAGCGCAATCATCTTTTGAAAAAATTAATGTATCAAAAAGCCCTTCTTTTTGCCAGTCTAAATATATTTTATTAATTTCGAAATTACGGGTTCTTGTTTCTAAGTAATCGTTCAAAATTTCTTTCGGAATATCAGTTTCAGGACTTTTTCCGTTTTTATGAGTAAGGTATGAATATTCAAAAATCTTTTTGCCATACTCAGACCAATATTCTTTTTCTTCCTCGTTATAATTGTTATTTGAAATCCTCATTATGCTTGAAAACGCGTAAATTCTTGCGTTTTTTGATTTCAAAACATCTTTTATTTTATTTAACTTCTGTCTTAATTCGACCAAAGATTCTTTTCCACGTCTTGAAGGAATTAACCCCCCATAAAGGAGAGTATCTAAAGAGATGATTATGACATCCGTTTCAGAAATTTGCTCAAGCCAATTTAAAATTTCATCCGTTTTTGCAAATTTTGTTAAATCCCCTAAAAATTCTCTTTTAGGTAAAAAAAGCTTAATATCTTCGTCAATATTTGCTATATCTTTTGCAAGATTATAACACACAGGACGATTATCAATAGGAATAAAACAAATCTTCATAGCCGAATTGTAGCATATTTATACAAATTATAAAAGATTATGCATTAATTTCAGCAAGCTTTTCCAATTTAAGTTTTTGGTCATATTCAATCAGTAATTGTAAAAGTTCGTCCATATCACCATCGATAACAGTCCAAACATTCAAGTTTTGCCCAATTCTATGGTCAGTCAAACGGCCTTGTGGGAAATTATATGTTCTGATTCGTTCACTTCTGTCACCTGTACCAACTTGAGAACGACGTAAATCTGTTATTTCCTGCATTTGTTTTTGAACTTCCATATCATAAAGTTTTGCTTTCAAAATTTGCATTGCACGTTCTTTGTTTTGCAATTGAGAACGCTCTTCAGTACAGAAAATCATTATACCTGTTGGTTTGTGGAACAAACGAGCTGCAGTTTCAACTTTATTTACGTTTTGACCACCTGCACCACCGGAACGCGCTGTAGACATTTCAATATCTTCAGGCTTAATTTCAATTTCAACATCATCAACTTCAGGCATAACAGCAACCGTAGCAGTTGAAGTATGGACTCTGCCTTGAGATTCTGTTTCCGGAACTCTTTGAACTCTATGAACACCTGATTCATATTTAAGTTTTGAATATACAGCATCACCCTTCATAGAAATAATAATTTCGGAATATCCTCCGGCTTCACATTCTGTTTTTGAAAGAATTTGTGTCTGCCAGCCTTGTTTATCGGCAAACTTCATATACATTCTTGCCAAATCTCCGGCAAAAATATTCGCTTCATCACCACCTGCACCACCACGGATTTCTAACATAATATCTTTGTCATCCATAGGGTCCCGTGGAAGCAATAAAACTTTCATTCTTTCTTCGTAATCAGGAAGTTTTGCTTCATTTTCTTCCATTTCAGCCTTTAAAAAAGACTTCATTTCTTCATCTTTTTCTTCAAAAATCAATTGTTTAGCTTCTTCAATAGAATCAACTGCCTTTTTCCAAGCGTAATATAGTTCAACCGTTTCTTCCATTGATTTTCTTTGTTTTGATAAATCTCTGAACTTATTATAATCTTGGATAACATTAGGATCAGACAAAGTTTCACCAAGTTCTATATATTTTTTCTCTATCTGAATAATTTTATCTAGCATATCTTTCATAATTTACACCTCTTTAAAAAAAGTATAACCCAAACACCACACAATAGTAAACTTTTGAAATTAGTATTATTCATAAAATATTCATGGTAAACTGTTAAGTATATTGATAGATGAAGTTTGAGGAGTTTTAATGGATAATTCTATATATAAATTAAAAGATACAACGACCAAAGAAGCGTTCAAGTATGATTATCTTTTAAGTAAAATTTTACCGTACATAAAACCCTATACCGTAAGGATTTTAATTGGGTTTTTAATTGCAATTCCTTTAGGATTATTGGATGGCGTTACAGCTTTTGCATTAAAACCATATATGGATTATGTTATTGGGGGAAAGACATTTGAATTTACATTATGGAACTGGCATTTGGTAATAACTAGCCTTCAAATGGCAATAATATTACCTGTTGGTGTTGTACTTTTTGCAACTTTTCAAGGTGTTTTAAGATATTTAAACAGTTACATTTCAACTTGGTCAAGCCAAAGAATTACAAATGATATAAAAATAGATTTATTCCACAGACTTGTAAATATGCATCCACAATTCTTTGACGACAATTCTTCAGGACTTATTATCACGAGGTATATGAACGACCCACAAACAGCATCTGCAGGAATTATTGACCAAATAAAAACAATTACAACAAGTTTATTTGGAGCTTTAGGATTAATTGCTGTTATGATGTATAGTTCTTGGAAGCTTGCATTAATAGGTGTTATTGTACTTTGCGCAGCATTTATTCCTGTTGCTTTGATAAGAAAACGTATAAAAACAGCTTCTAACAAAAACATGGTAATCGGTGGGAATTTAACAACAAATATTAACGAAACATATAGTGGCAATAAAGTTATGGCAGCTTATGGTTTGCAAAATCGTCAAGAAAAAGATTTTGTTCAACAAACTTGGGAATCTTTCAACGTCAATATGTCACTTGCAAAGCGTTCATCTTGGATGTCACCATTAATGTATTCAATTGCATCTCTGGGTATAGCCGGAGTTTTGGGAGTAGGTACTTATTTAATCAACACAGGCGAGATGACAGCAGGATCTTTTGCCTCATTTGTAACATCATTATTGTTGTTATACAAACCTATAAAAACATTAGGTAATACTTTGACAAATATCCAAAATATTTTTGTCGCCCTAAACCGTGTATTCGAATTATTTGATTTGGATTCAGCAATAAAAGACTCTTCTAATGCTAAAACATTAAATGGTCTAAATTATGAAATTTCTTTTGAGAACGTAGATTTTGAGTACCAAGCAGGTTATCCTATATTAAAAAATCTGTGTTTAAAAGTTCCAAAAAATGAAACTATTGCAATCGTCGGAAATTCAGGCGGGGGAAAATCAACTCTTGTAAACTTAATCCCAAGATTTTATGATATAAAATCAGGTTCAATAAAAATCGATGGAACTGATATAAGAGAGTTTAAAATAGAGTCTTTAAGAAATAACATTTCTATGGTTTTTCAGGATAATTTTTTATACTCAGGAACTATCCGAGAAAATATAATGATGGGCAACCCTAACGCAACAGAAGACGAACTTCGTCAAGCCGTTGAATCAGCTCATATTGAAGAATTGATAGCAGATTTGCCTGACGGACTTGATACAATAATAGGAGAAAGAGGAACAACTCTTTCAGGTGGTCAAAGACAAAGGATTGCTATCGCAAGAGCCATGCTTAGAAATGCCCCAATTGTAATCTTAGACGAAGCAACTTCAGCACTTGATAATGAATCAGAAGCAATTGTACAAAAAGCAATGGATAATTTAATGAAAGACAGAACAGTATTTATTATTGCTCATAGACTTTCAACAATAAAAAATGCAGACAGAATTGCTGTCATAAATGAAGGTGAACTCGTTGAATTAGGCACTCACGAAGAATTAATGAGAAATCCTGAAGGACAATACAAGATTCTTTATGAAAGGCAGTTTAATAAAAAAGTAACAGTGTAGAATTGGAGATAATATGTACGGATTAATTTTAGCAGGTGGTTCAGGAAGCAGGCTTTGGCCGTTATCTAGGGAATTATACCCTAAACAATTACTCAATATCCAAAATACGGAAAGCTTGTTACAAGCAACATTTTTGAGATTAAAAGAATACATACCATCTGAAAATATTATTAGTATGACCGGCGTAAAACATTTATCAAATGTACGTTATCAACTTTCATCAATTACAAAAGAGCCTGTCGTATTATCTGAACCAATTTCTAAAAACACGGCACCTGCAATAGTTTTAGGAACAAAATTCATCACGGAAACATCTAATGATGACCCTGTTATATTGGTTGTGCCGTCTGATCATATGATTAAAGATACAAAAAACTTTATTGAAATTTGGTAATGTTTTTTTTATCATAAAGCATAGGG